>JBJEIV010000441.1:0-5632 GCA_051877395.1 Candidatus Ornithomonoglobus sp. | reverse complement strand
TGATGAAAAGCTCGGAATACTGCTTGACGATATGTATGATACGATGACAAAGGCCGAGGGAGTCGGTCTTGCCGCGCCGCAGGTAGGAATACTCAAGCGCGTTGTTGTAATAGACATAGGCGAGGGAAGAATAGAGCTTATAAATCCTGAGATTATTGAAGCCTCAGGCTCACAGAACGGCGCGGAGGGCTGTTTAAGCTTTCCGGGACTGTACGGTGAGGTGGAAAGACCGAACTATGTAAAGGTGAAGGCGCAGGACAGAGAGGGACGATGGTTCACTGTTGAGGGTGAGGAGCTTTTAGCGCGCGCTTTATGTCATGAATGTGATCATCTGAACGGTCATGTATTCACGGAAAAAGTAACGAAATATTTAGAATAGGCTTGAGTAAAATCACCCATCACACACACCCGCGCTCACTTGGGTATAACGATACACGGCTTTGGCGCGGACATGTAATCTGAACGATTTTCTTTCAAGCCGGCATATATACGATTTATGTGTGAAAGGCGGTAACGCATCATGAAGATACTTTTTATGGGAACACCTGATTTTGCCGCGGCGATACTTGATCGCCTGAGCAAAACGGAGCATGAGATAATAGGAGCGGTGTCGCAGCCGGATAAGCCGAAGGGCAGGGGACACAAGCTTATGCCTACAGACGTAAGGCTAAAGGCGGAGGAGCTTGGAATACCCGTATATCAGCCTCAAACCTTAAAGGGCGAGGCGTTTTTGCCGCAGCTTAAAATATTAAAGCCGGATATGATCATAGTCGCGGCATACGGCAAAATACTGCCGCGCTATATAATTGATTTTCCGAAATACGGCTGCATTAACGTGCACGCGTCGCTTCTGCCGAAATACCGCGGCGCGGCGCCGATACAGTGGGCGATCATAAACGGAGACGAAACCACGGGCGTTTCAATAATGCGCATGGATTACGGGCTTGATACGGGCGATGTGATTTCGGTCGCGGAGACGACGATCGGAAAATATGAGACCTCGGCGCAGCTTTTTGAACGGCTTGCGGTCATCGGCGGCGAGCTGCTTGTGTGCGCGATAGAGCAGATCGCGGACGGAACCGCAAAATATAAGCGTCAGAAGGACAGCGAGCATACCTATGCGCCCATGATAAGTAAAAAGGATGCGGTAATCGACTGGTACAGAAGCGCGGAGGAGATTTCAAAGCTTATTTGCGGAATGAATTCATATCCCCTTGCGCAGACTACCTATAAGGGAAAGAGTCTGAAAATAGCTGACGCAGAAATCACCGATGCGGTAAACGGCCGCCCCGGCGAGGTAATAGGTCTTGTCAAAAAGCGCGGGCTGCTTGTCGGCTGCGGCAAGGGCGCGCTGTATCTTAAAAATGTTCAGTTTGAAGGCTCAAAGCGCATGTACGTTGAGGACTATGCAAGAGGTCACAATATAGAGAGCGGTGTAATTTTAGGCGAAACTATTGTTTAATACTCTGAAAGGAGCTGAGATTTTATGCTTACAGCATTGGCATATTCCGCAAACAGCGGCTACTATGGCGGCTATTACGGCGGTATTGGGTTCGGTTGGTTCGACCCGACATATATACTTGTTATTATCGGACTTGTAATAACCCTGCTGGCATCGGCAAACGTAAAGGGCACCTTCAATAAATATGACAAGGTGAGATCGCGCCGCGGCATTACCGGAGCGGAGGTCGCAAGAAAAATACTTGACGCAAACGGACTGTACAATATACGCATAGAGCGTGTTTCGGGAAGTCTTACGGACCATTTCAGTCCTAAGGAAAATGTGATAAGGCTTTCGGACGCAACCTTTAATTCAACATCGATCGCTGCTTTAGGTGTTGCCGCTCATGAGTGCGGCCACGCGGTACAGCATCAGGTCGGCTATGCGCCTATTAAGCTCAGAAACGGAATGGTGCCGCTTGTTAATATCTGTAACTATATTTCACTGCCGGTTATCATAATCGGAATTATTCTCGGAGCAACAAATCTTGCAATGGTCGGTGTAGTTCTGTTCTGCGCCGTATTCGCATTTCAGCTTGTAACGCTCCCGACGGAGACGAACGCAAGCTCAAGGGCGCTCGCCACTCTGAGGGATATGGCGATACTTGACGAGGATGAGCTGAAAGGCACGCGCAAGGTTTTGTCCGCCGCGGCAATGACCTATTTTGCATCCGCGGCATCAACTCTGCTACAGGTTATAAGACTGCTGCTTATAGTACAGAACAGCAACAGCAGGAGAAGAAACTGATGAACGCAAGAGAAGCGGCATTCAAGACTCTTTATGAGATTTTATATAACGGCGCGTTTTCAAACCTTGCCCTAAAGCAAACCCTAGGCAGGGAAAGGGATATGTCCCGTGAGGACAGAGCGCTCCTGACAAATCTTGTATACGGCGTTGTATCGCGTCACTATACACTGGAATATGTAATCGGACAGTATTCCTCGGTAAAGCTGAAAAAGCTTGCAAAGAACATAAAGGTAATTCTGGAGCTTGGCATATATCAGCTTATATATGCCGATAAAATTCCCGAAAGCGCCGCTGTGAACGAAAGCGTAAGACTTGCGAAAAAGCACGGAAGAAAAGGCTCGGACAGGTTTGTAAACGCGGTTCTGCGCGCTCTCTGCCGTGACGGCTGCGCGGTGCGGTATCCTGAGGATAAGGCGGAATATCTGGCTGTCAGATATTCCTATACAACGGATATGGCGCGGCTGTGGATCGATGATTTCGGCTTTGAAACAGCGGAGAAGCTTATGGCATCGCTTAATGAGCCTCCCGCTCTGATGCTCCGCGCAAACACCTTAAAGATAAGCGCGGAGGAGCTGCTAAAGCGTCTGAGCGATTTTGGGATAAAATCAGAGCAGACGGAAGGCTCACTCATAAAGTCCGAAGGCTTTGATGTGGGTAGAAACAAGCTTTATCTTAACGGTTATTTCAGCGTCCAGGATAAGGGCGCGTATAACGCGGCGATCGCGCTTGACCCGAAGGAGGGCGAGACGGTAATTGATATGTGCGCCGCTCCGGGCGGAAAGACAACGCATATAGCCGAGCTGCAGCATGACCGCGGCAGGATCATAGCCTGCGATATATATGAGCATAAAATAAAGCTTATAGAGGACAGCGCGCGCAGGCTTGGTATAAAATCCGTTGACGCAAGGCTTGCAGACGCGGCGGTGAGAGATAACGCGCTTTCAAATTCCGCGGACCGCGTATTATGCGACGTGCCCTGCTCCGGCTGGGGAATAATACGCAGAAAGCCGGATATAAAGCTTTGCAGAAACGATGTAAGCGGTCTGCCGGAATTGCAGGGTAAAATACTTGACAACGCTTCGGTGTATGTGAAGCCCGGGGGAGTGATCGTATATTCTACCTGCACGATAAATAATAGAGAAAACGAAAACGTGACGGACGCGTTTTTAAAAAACAACGGTAATTTTGAAAAGGTGTATGAAAAGACGTTCCTACCCGATACGGACGGCTCGGACGGCTTTTATATATGTAAATTGATTAGGAATGCTTGATTTAAAGGATTTTGAATATAAGGAGCTGGAGGAATATCTGCTCTCAATAGGAGAAAAGAAATTCCGCGCGGCTCAGATATATAAATGGCTTCATATGGGAGTAACGGGCTATGACGAAATGACCGATATTTCAAAGGCATTGCGTGAAAGGCTCAGAGAGGATACATATGTGTCCACACTCGAAATTGAGGAAAAGTATGTTTCAAAGCTTGACGGCACGGTAAAATATCTTTTTAGGCTGCCGGACGGCAACTGTATAGAAAGTGTTGTAATGCGCTATCACCACGGTCTTACTATCTGTATTTCATCACAGGTAGGCTGCCGCATGGGCTGCCGTTTCTGCGCCTCAACTATCGGCGGACTGTTCCGTTCGCTGACGGCGGGAGAGATACTTAACCAGGTTATATTTGCCGAAAAGGATATGGGCGAAAGAATATCAAACATAGTCCTTATGGGTATCGGCGAGCCGCTTGACAATTATGACAACGTGATTAAATTTCTTCACAACGTAAATCACGAGAAGGGTAAGAACATAGGCTATAGGCATATAACGCTTTCCACCTGCGGAGTTGTGCCGGGAATATATAAGCTGGCGGAGGAAAATATCCCGATCACGCTTACGATCTCGCTGCACGCGCCGAATAACGAAATACGCGACAGCATAATGCCGGTAAATCATGCGTATAAAATTGAGGAGCTTTTCAAGGCGTGTCGGTATTATCTTGAAAAAACAGGACGGCGGCTCAGCTTTGAGTATTCGCTGATACACGGCGTAAACGACAGCGCGGAGAATGCGGAGGAGCTGGCTTCCCTCGTAAAGCCGCTTCACGCGCATGTAAACCTCATACCCGTAAACAAGGTTGAGGAGCGTGATTTCAGAAAAGGCTCCAAGAACGAGATAAACGCGTTCTGCCAAAGGCTTGTATCACGCGGTGTAAACGCCACGATCCGCCGCGAGCTAGGCTCAGATATATCCGCCTCGTGCGGACAGCTCAGAAAGAGAGCGGGAAACATAAAAGAGTAAATATATGTATATACAAAGGATAAATAAGTAAATTATAAAGGCACGAAAGGAGTGTGTGTACTATTGAAAACAGCGGCGTTGACTGATGTGGGCAAGGTCAGGAAAATCAATGAGGACAGCATGTATGTGTTTACATCAGACGAATACAGCTACGCAATAGTTGCCGACGGAATGGGAGGTCACCGGGCCGGCGAGGTAGCAAGCGCAATGGCGGTCGATGCGATAACAGGCTATATAGCGGAGCACATGCAGACGGAGCTTGACAGGTTCCAGACCATGGAGGTCATGCGTCAGGCGTTTCTTGCGGCAAATTCCGCCATATATGACTATTCCTGCGAGAATGACAGTGTAATGGGCATGGGTACTACGACCACTATGTGTATGGTGCGTGACGGCTTTGTGATCTACGCGCATGTGGGAGATTCGCGGGCATATATGATAGACGACGGTATAGTTCAGATAACGAGAGATCACTCCTTCGTACAGGAGCTTGTAAAGCTCGGACAGCTTACCCCGGAGGAGGCAAAGCATCATCCGAGACGTAATTACATAACCCGCGCAATGGGCGTTGAAGCCTTTGTGCGTGTTGACACGGGCGTAAAGCCATATAACGGCGAAAAGCTGCTTCTATGCTCCGACGGTTTATTCGGAGAGATCGAGGACAGTGAGCTTTTTGACGAAGTTAAGAATAATTCAGCCGATACGGCGGTAAAAAGACTTATAGAACTCGCAAACGAGCGCGGGGGCAGCGATAATATCACTGCAATTGTTATGGAAGGAGATAATGATTGATGCTTAATACCGAAAATCTGATTGGTACAGTGCTGAGCGACCGATATGAGGTCCTTGAAAAAATCGGCACGGGCGGCATGGCTACAGTATATAAGGCGCATGATAAGGTTCTTGACCGTGATGTCGCTATAAAAATATTGAGAGAAAATTTTGAGGGCAACAGTGAGATCGTTGCAAACTTTATAAGAGAAGCGCGTTCATCGGCAAGCCTTGTGCATCCGAATGTTGTTTCGGTTTATGATGTATGCACCTACGGCGAAATTAACTATATGGTTATGGAGCTTGTGGACGGGATCA
>JBJEIV010000440.1:0-5637 GCA_051877395.1 Candidatus Ornithomonoglobus sp. | reverse complement strand
ATCTTTGCCATTTTAATTTCCTCCTTAATTTGCAACCTTTACCATGCTGTGTCTTACAACACGCTCATTTTTATAAATATAACCCTTCATAAATTCCTCAACGATCGTATTGTCATCAATTGAGTCATCGTCAATATGCATTACGGCATTATGAAGATTCGGGTCAAACTGCTCTCCCTCCGCCTTGATCGGCGTTACGTCAAGCTTTTCGAGACAGTCCTTAAACTGCTTCATCACCATTTCGATGCCCTCCTTGAATTTCACGGCATCCTCTGATGTAACCTCTGTGGCGAGCGCTCTTTCAAGATTATCCCCTATCGGGAGCAGCGCCTCGACCGTATCTATCACGGCATCCGCATAGCGCGCCGCCTTTTCCTTCTGGGTTCTGGTCTGATAGTTCGCATATTCAGCCATAAGCCTCAGATACTTATCATTCTGCTCTTTAAGCTGCTGTGAAAGCTTTTCAGTCTCCGATTCCTCCGAAGTCTCCTCCACAGACACCTCTGCTTCCTCATTCTCCTGCTCGGTTTCTTCTATTTCCTCATTCTTTATTTCCTCAGCCATTCCAAGCACCTCCTCCCCGGCTTTTCTGCCTGCCTTGCGGGCAAACGCCTTTTTCCTTCTAACTGTCATCTGTTGTCATATACCCCACAAGTTTATCGATTTCATTTGATATCAAATCAAGACTTGCAAACACCTTCTCATAATTCATCCGCTTCGGACCTATAACGCCCAGCTTACCGACCGCTTTGCCGTCAAGCGAATAATTAACCGTTACAAGCGAGCAGTCCTTTAATATCTCATTTTCATTTTCAGTTCCTATTTTTGCTTTTATTCCATCACTGTCGGTTCCGGCTATAAGCTGCTTTACTTTGCTCTTATCCTCAAGGAGGCTGAACATTTCCTGCGCCTTGCCGATGTCGCGGTATTCGGGATATTTCAGGATTGATTTCGCGTTTTCAACATATATTTCCGTGTCGTCAAGCTCGGATACCGCCTCATAAATATAGTGCATAACATTTATGAGCACCTTAGGCTCTATCCCAAGCCGCTGACAGGCTTCAAGCTGAATTTCGTTTATTGTTTCGAGGGTGATTTCATCCGCAGTCTTTCCTCTGATTTTCTCGTTAAGCACCGCGGCAAGCTTCTCACACTCATCTATACTCAAATCAGCCTTTAATATGCTGTTTCTTACTGTTCTTGTTACGATTATAAGCATAACCGTATGCTCTGAAATCGGCACAAGATCAATCTTTTTAATATCCATAACCTCGGAAACCGGAGCTGAAATAACGGTTGTGTAATCCGTAAGCGCCGACGCAAGGAAGCCCGCGCGCCTTATCGCCCTGTCAAGCCTTCCGATTTTTCCGGCAAGCTGCTGCTGGAGCTGCTCTATAGCCTCAACACCGAGCTTATAGCGCTTCATCAGCGAGTTTACATAAAAGCGGTAGCCCGCGTCCGACGGAATCCTTCCCGCCGATGTGTGCGGCTGAATAAGATAACCCATTTCCTCAAGGTCCGCCATCTCGTTACGGATGGTCGCGCTTGAAATGCCAAGCTCCTTCCGCTTTGAAATAGCTCTTGAGCCTACCGGCTCCGCGGAACCGATATATTCATCTATAATCGCCTGCAATATCAGCTTTTTACGATCATTAAGATCCATCTTTATCCGCCTCCTTTTCCTGCGGAACAGATCTCCTTTGTATATCTGTTTTATCTCCCTCTTGTTAGCACTCAAATCAAATGAGTGCTAACAACTGTATATAAGATACCACTTTTTCTATCCTTTGTCAAGTATTTTATATAATTTTTAATATTTTATTCATAAATTTAAAAACTCGCACATCACGGTATTTGCCACATCAAGCCCGCGCTCAGTGAGCCTGTAGTAGTCCCCGGCGCGCTCCAATGCCCCGAGAGATATGAATTTTTCAAGCTTCGCTCCGTATATGCTTTCAACCGCGCAGCCGAAGCGTCGCTTAAATTCCGCGGCTGAAACCCCCTCTGTTTTACGCAGTCCAAGCATCATAAGCTCACCCATCATGTCCTCACGAGTGAGTATTTCCTTTTCTCCGCTTCGGTAATTTCCTGCTATATATTCCGATAAATCACAGGTGTTGGAATATCTCACTCTGCCAAGATATGACGCGGCAGCCAATCCCAGACCTATATATTCATCGCAGTTCCAATATTTTAGATTGTGCCGTGATTCACAGTCCGGCATCGCATAATTTGAAATCTCATACCTCTTAAATCCATGCTCTGCCAGAAAGCTCTTTGTATAATGATAAAGCTCCCTGTCGCTGTCCTCGTCCGGCATCGTATATATGCCCTTATCATACTTTTCCTTTATCGGCGTTCCGTCCTCTATAATAAGGCTGTAAACGCTGATATGCTTTATAGGAAGAGATACGGCGGTTTCAAGCGACCACTTAAAGCTTTCCGCCGTCTGATACGGCAGCGACTCCATAAGGTCTATGCTGATATTGCAAAATCCCGCATTATTTAATTTCAACACCGTATCATAAGCCGTTTGGGCAGTATGGATCCTTCCCGCGGCTTTCAGTTCCCTGTCGTTAAAGGACTGCACGCCAAGGCTTATGCGGTTTATCCCGCCGTCAAGCATTGCCTGGATTTTCTCATCCGTCAGAGTTCCCGGATTTACCTCGGCTGTCCATTCATAATCCCTTGCGATATTAAAATTATCCTTTACCGCACCGCAGAGCTTAGCAATAAGCTGCGGAGGAAGAACGGACGGCGTACCTCCGCCGATAAACACCGTGTCAACAGCCGCGCCGCAATACTCCGCCATTTCAGCAATAAGCGCGTCAATATATCCCTCAAACCGCTCCTCCTGACCGGGGAATGAAACAAAATCACAGTATTCACATTTTTTTACACAGAACGGTATGTGTATATATAAGCCTTTCATTATTATATCAGCTGACTCCTTTCTCAAAGATATTCATTGCACTTCAAACAATAAATACACTCTGTTTTTCAATATTATCTACAATATGTGATTATAACATAGTATAAAACAATATGCAACCGTAGAAAATTCATCATATATGCTTTTCACTAAGTTTTCTATAGTCAATACAATGAAGAAAACTTAGTGAAAAGAGGCATTAACCGCATGCATTAAGTATTATTAAAATACGAAGTACTTAATGCATGCTATATAGCACAAAAAATGTGCAGCTCCGCCTCCGAAGCCACACACATAAAAAGCTGTCAATATTTAATTTCCAAACGACCGCTTACATTGCCCTGCGGTAAAGCTCCGCAATTTCCTCCCTGTTAAACAGAACCGGATTGTTTGCTATGCTTGCGGCGGAAACCTTCATACAGTTTTCCGCCATCCACAAAACATCGGCTTCTTGAATACCTAAATCAGAAAGTGTCAGGTCCAGATCAAGCTTCTTCAAAAATTCTCTCAGCTTTGCGGCGCAGTCGGCGGCGCTTTCTCCGCCGAATGCTTTGGCTATCCTGGCGAATTTATCGGGATTGCCCTTGTAGGATGCCTCGATAACGACCGGAGTAATTGCCGCCAGTCCGCGGCCGTGAACTATATCGCGCAGTCCGCTTGCGGGGTGCTCCATGCCGTGAGCAAGAGTTACTCCAGCGGTGTTTATTACCATGCCGCCTATTGTGCTTGCAAGAGTTATCCTTTCCCAGCCTGCCTTATCGTCGGGATTATTATATACATTTACCAGATTATCGGCTATGAGCGAGATCGCATACAGACTTAAAGCGTCGGTAAACGGCTGAGACGCCTTTGACGTATATGCCTCTATGTTATGGCACAGCGCGTCAAAGCCCACAGACGCGAGTACGCTTTTGGGCATCGTCATCATACATTCCGGGTCAACTATTGATACCTTTGCAATAATCGCATTGCAGCGCAGGGATTTTTTATCACCTGTTTCGGGGTTGGTCAGAACCGCAAAGCCGTTGCCCTCCGAGCCTGTGCCGCAGGTCGTGGGAATCAATATCAGAGGCAGAGCGCTATCGCTTTGTAATCTATTAAATATGTAATCATTTATATCACCGTCATTGACCGCTAAAAACGCGATCGCCTTTGCGCAGTCCATGATACTGCCTCCGCCTATTGCCACAACAGCGTCACAGCCGTTTGTTTTCGCAAGCTCCGCGCCCTCCTCCGCTGTTGTTGTCAGCGGATTCTGCTTCACCTTATCAAATAAAACCGTGTCAATTCCGGCGGCGTTAAGACTGTCCTTTACCCTGTCATACAGTCCCGATTTTTTGGCGCTGCTGCCGCCTGTAACTATCAACGCTTTAGAGCCGTAAGGCTTTGTAAGCTCTCCTACCTTATTTACGCTGCCGCTGCCGAATATGATATTGACAGGCAGAAAATATTTAAAGCTGATCTCCGCGCTGTATTCTATACTTTTATTATCCATAATAGTTTATCCTTTCCGCAAAAATATTTTACAGGCAGCCCTTGAAAACTCCGAAGAGCAAGACTGCCTGTATATATTATAAAACAAAATTTATTTTTTTGCAACCTCTTCCACGGCTGACTTTATAATGCTAAACGCCCTATCGCAGTCAGCCTCAGTAAGAATAAGCGGCGGAACCATGCGGATAACGCTTGTTCCGATAGCGGTGATAAGGAGCTTCCTGTCAAAGCAGGCGTGCTTAACGTCAACACTGTTTACGCCGTCCTTAAATTCAACGCCTACCAGAAGACCCTGACCTCTTACCTCCTTAACATGAGGAAGTGTCTTGAGCAAGTCCATAAAATATGCGCCCATCTTCTTTGCGTTGCCCGCCAGATCCCTTTCGAGAAGCTCTGTGACAGCAGCCAGTGACGCCGCGCAGCATACCGGGTGTCCGCCGAAGGTCGTACCGTGTGAGCCGGCTGTAAACGCCTTTGCCACCTCAGCTCTCGCGCAGATCGCGCCGATAGGCATACCGCCGCCCATTGCCTTAGCCATAGAAACGATGTCGGGCTTGATACCGTAATTCATATAGCTCATTACCGCGCCGGTTCTGCACCAGCCTGTCTGAACCTCGTCAAGCAGCAGCAACATGCCCTTTTCATCACAGAATTTGCGAAGTCCCGTCATAAATTCTTGCGTTGCCGGATGCACTCCGCCCTCACCCTGCACAGGCTCAATCATGATCGCGATTGTGTTTTCCGTGCAGGCGGCTTTAAAAGCCTCAAGATTATTATATTCGGCATATGTAAAACCGGGAGTCATATCACCGAAGCCGAGCTGGCACGCATTGTCCGGCTGACCTGTCGCGCTCATTGCGCCGAAGGTTCTGCCGTGAAAGGACATTGAGGCGGTGACAATATTATACTTATGCGGGCCGTATTTTTCAACTCCGTATTTTCTCGCCATTTTTATCATTGCCTCGTTCGCCTCGGCGCCTGAGTTCTGATAAAAAATCTTATCCATACCGATAGCTGTGCAGATTTTCTCGGCAAGCAGCGCCTGCGGAACGGTGTACGGATAATTGAAGGTCTGCATTATTTCTCCCGCCTGCTCTCTTACCGCCGCAACCACTTTTTCGTTGCAGTTTCCGACAGAGTTTACGGCAATACCGGCGTAAAAATCCAGATATCCTTCACCGTTCTCATCATACATATACATATCCTTCGCC
>JBJEIV010000439.1:0-5670 GCA_051877395.1 Candidatus Ornithomonoglobus sp. | reverse complement strand
GAATGGATAGATATCTGTGAAAAAAGCGGTTTGAAGCCGGCAGGTTCTTTTCTCAGCAGTATTCGCTTTCCAAAGAAAAAAGATACCGCTTACGGATTTGAAGAACTTATAAATAAATATGATAAAGAAGTTGTTGACGGATATAATCTTGAAATTCTCGAAGACGAAATTTATGTAACGGAGCAGGTTAATAACTTATTATTTCATAAGCGTCAGGCTTCCTCTTGCGATTAAAAGCGGAGATTTAAGCGTGCCTGTTCTTAATACCGCTGATATTCATATAAATGAAATTTATACAAGAGCAGCACAGGATTAACAGAACAGAAGGAGAATTTGATGAATACAAGGAACTTAACAATAAAAACAGTGATAATATCTTATCTTGTATTTTTTTGGGGATGGACGTTACGAGTTGTATGTGTGGATTTATCTGGGATGAATGAGTTCCTCTCATGGGTTATAGGCTTTTTAATTCATGTTGTGTGGTGGCCTTTGTTTGCATTTGTCTTGATTAAACGATACAGCAATTATTTAAATATATCACTGAAAGAAATGATTACAACAAAACTGAAGCTCAAAATATTGCTGCCGCTTTTGGTATTTGCATTGGTTTACAATATAGCGGGATTTTTTATTGACAGCAGCGGATTCGGTACAAAAATGAAATTGTACGATCTTGTTGTTACGGCAATTACGGTTGGTATTTTTGAGGAAAGCGTGTTCAGAGGATGGTTTTTAAACTCGATATCTACCTTTGTAAGCGAACGCAAGGCGAATCTGATTTCCTCTGCGCTTTTTGTGTTAATCCACTATCCAGGATGGATTTTTGCGGGATATGAATTAACAACTATTATTATAACGAGTCTCTCAGTATACGCACTCGGCTTGATATTCGGGTGGGTATTTAGGAAAAACAGGTCAATATGGACAGGCGCAATTCTTCATTCCGCTTGGGATTTAATTACATGGGTTTTATAGTTTGTTAAATTCCGGTTTATTGTGCTTATAATTGTAAGCATATCAGAAAAACAGGACAGATACGGTTATGAAAGGATACATAAAAATGCTTGAATTTATATTTGTAGGGCTTGGCGGAGCTGTAGGGTCTGTGCTGCGCTATGCTATAAGCCTGATACCATATAAACAGACCTTCCCGCTGCTGACATTAATAACAAATATCTGCGGCGCGCTGCTTATAGGCTATATAGCCGGACTTGCTTCAAGGAGAAATGCTTCTCAAAATCTGATTTTATTTTTAAAGACCGGTTTATGCGGCGGATTTACAACCTTCTCCACTTTTTCATTGGAGGCTTATAATCTGTTTCAAAGCGGCAGCTATGGCTGTGCCGGTATTTATATAATACTTAGTCTGTCAGGCTGTTTCCTGGGCGTATGGGTCGGAAATATGCTTGCAGGATAAAAAATCAAGATTTAAGCAAAAAGAAACGGCTTAGAAATCGCATAACTAAGCCGTTTCTTTGGAGCTGGTGAGCAGAATTGAACTGCCGACCTCTTCATTACCAATGAAGTGCACTACCCCTGTGCTACACCAGCGTGTCCTCACAACACGCTAATTATTATACCAGTATTTAAGCCGTTTGTCAAGGGTTTTATAAAATTTATTTCAAAAACCAAAATCCATGAAAAACGCTATATACTTTTCTCTGCATTTCGTCTTTACGCCAATCTTATTGTCTTAATAACCTGCGGTACGATAGGCTGATCACTGAAATCCGTATCGGTTTCGGCGATCCTGTCAACAACATCCATACCCTCTGTAACCTTGCCGAATGCGGCATACTGACCGTCAAGATGGGGCGCGTCCTCATGCATAATGAAGAACTGGCTTGACGCGCTGTTTGGGAACATTGTTCTTGCCATTGAAAGGACGCCGCGCGTGTGCTTTAAGTCATTCTTAACGCCGTTTGCGTCAAATTCCCCCTTAATCGATTCCGCCTTCTTCTGCTTTCCTGTTGCGTCCATTCCGCCGCCCTGAATCATAAAGCCCTTGATCACGCGATGGAATACGAGACCTGCAAAGAAGTCCTCCTTTATGAGCTTTTCAAAATTAGCGACGGTTATAGGCGCAGTTTCGGGATAAAGCTCCGCCTTGATTATTCCGCCGTCCTGCATTTCTATTTCTATATTCATTTTGATTGATCCTCCTGCTGATTATTTAGCTATTGCCTGTGTAGGCTCCTCATCTGCCTCTGTTTCATCCGATAACTCTGTATCCTCATCAACTGTCATGTCAACATCCGAAAAAATTGTTATTGAGTCAATGACATACAGTGTCTCAGTAAGATCATTAAGACCCGACGGCGGATCGTCCGCTTTAGGCGCTGATGCGATTTCATCAACAACCTCCATTCCCGCGGTTACGCGGCCGAATGCCGCATACTGACCGTCAAGATATGCGCTGTCTTTCTGAACGATAAAGAACTGTGTTGATGCGCTGTTCGGCTCGCTTGTTCTTGCCATAGAAATCACGCCTCTTTCGTGTGACAATGGATTCTCAATACCGTTATCCTCAAACTCACCCTCAACAGTTTCCGAAACACTCTTAAGCTTGCAGTCCTCATCATAACCGCCGCCCTGAATCATAAAGCCGTCTATTACACGGTGGAAAATCGTTCCCGTATAGAAATCCTCATTTACATTCTTTACAAAGTTTGCGACTGTCTTGGGCGCAAGGTCGGGATATAATTCTATATCAATTATTTCACCGTTTGTAAGAACAATCTCAGCGTCAATCGTGTTTCTCGTAAGCTCGGCAAGCTCTTCGCTGTTGCTGATTACGCTCTCTGTCGGTTTTTCTGTTGCAATCTCATCAATATCAGCTTTATCGTTTTTCTTCGAACCGCATCCGCCAAGAACAATCGCCGCTGACATAAGAACCGCTAAAAATGCTGCTGTCTTCTTCATTTCCAAGCCTCCAAATATTTTTATTCCCCGATATTTTCAGTCTGCTCCGCATCCTCGGGAGCATTCTCCGCAGGCTTTTCTTCCTCTTCCTGATAACGCTCTGTGAGGGCAACGCTTACTACCTTAACACCCTCCGCAAGCTTCATAAGCCTTACACCCTGCGTATGACGTCCGAACTTGCTTATCTCATCAACGTGCATTCTTATTACAACACCCTCTGATGTGATAAGCATAAGATCCTGCTCCTCCGATGCCGAAACAACACCTGCAAGCTTTCCTGTCTTTTCTCCGAGCTTATATGTGAATATTCCCTTACCGCCTCTTGTCTGGATGCGGTAATCCTCATAGTCACTGCGCTTTCCGTAGCCGTTCTCAGTTATCGCAAGAACGGTTTCATTATTCTTTGCCGCATCTATTACCACTGCAGAAATAACCTCATCATCCGGTCTGAGATCAATAGCCTTAACACCGCGCGTTGTTCTGCCCATTGCGCGCCCTTCCTTTTCAGCAAAACGAATTGCATAGGCATTCTTTGTCGCAACAAGTATATCTCTTTCGCCGTCCGTAAGGCTTACGCTTATGAGCTCATCACCCTCTGTAAGCTCAATGGCTCTTAATCCGCTCTGACGGATTCTTGAATAGTCCATAATGTCGGTTCTCTTTATAAGTCCCTTTTTGGTTACAAAGGTCAGGAAGTCACCGTTATTGAACTGCTTTATCGGAATCATTGCGCTGATTTTCTCACCGCTTTCAAGCGGGATAAGATTTACGATTGCCATGCCCTTTGCGGTTCTGCCCGCCTCCGGTATCTGATAGCCCTTGAGCTGATATACAATACCGCGGGTTGTAAAGAACAGAATGTTTTCATGTGTTGATGATGTGAATATATGCTCAACAAAGTCTTCATCCCTCGTTGTAACACCCGTTATACCTCTTCCGCCTCTGCGCTGTGATTTATAGGTATCGACCGGCATACGCTTGGTATAACCGTTATGGGTAAGAGTGATAATACAATCCTCTTCCTCAATTAAATCCTCATCCTCAAGGTCGGTATAATCCATTGCAATTTCGGTACGGCGCGTATCACCGTATTTGTTTTTCAGCTCGGTAAGATCCTTCTTTATAATTGCGCAGACCTTAGACTCATCGGCAAGAATCCCTTCATACTCCGCAATCTTTGCAAGTATCTCCTCGTATTCTGCCTCAATCTTCTCACGCTCCATACCCGATAAACGACCCAGCTGCATTCTTACGATTGCGGTAGCCTGAGCATCATCCAGACCGAAACGCTCACACAGATTTTTCTTTGCATCCTCAACCGATGCGGATGCGCGGATTATACGGATTACCTCGTCAATATTATCTATAACTATCTTATAGCCTTCGAGCAGATGAGCGCGTTCCTGAGCCTTTCTCAAGTCATATTTTGTACGTCGTACTATTACATCCTCCTGGTGAGCTATATAATAGTCGATCATCTGCTTTAGATTGAGGATCTTCGGAACCTTATCGACAAGCGCGATCATGATTATGCCGAAGGCTTCCTGCATCTCAGTAAATTTATACAGATTATTTAAAACAACGTTTGCGTTTGCATCGCGCTTAAGTTCAATTACAAAGCGGATATCCTCTGCCGATTCATCTCTTGTTGCGGCAATGCCGTCCAATTTACCGTCACGCATAAGCTCATTGATATGCTTCTCCATCTGAGCCTTGTTGACCTTATACGGTATCTCGGTTACTACAATGCGTGATCTGCCGTTGTCAAGCTCTTCAATTTCTGCCCTTGCGCGGAGAATGATCTTACCGCGTCCCGTTGTGTATGCCTGACGGATGCCGCGCTTACCCATGATCACACCGCCGGTCGGAAAATCCGGCCCGGGGATATAGTCCATAAGCTCATCAACCGAAATCATAGGATCGTCAATTGACGCGATAATCGCATCTATACACTCCGTGAGGTTGTGCGGAGGAATGTTGGTTGCCATACCGACAGCAATACCGTTGGAGCCGTTTACCAGCAGATTAGGAAACCTTGACGGAAGGACATCTGGCTCTTTGCGTGTATCATCAAAGTTTGAAACAAAGTCAACTGTTTCCTTCTCGATTTCGGTAAGCATGCTTGCCGCAATCTTTGACATTTTTGACTCTGTATATCGATAAGCGGCAGGCGGGTCACCGTCAATTGAACCAAAGTTACCCTTCGGCTGTACCAACGGATATCTCAGCGAGAAATCCTGTCCGAGACGAACCATTGCGTCATAAACAGAAGCGTCTCCGTGCGGGTGGTATTTACCGAGCACAGAACCGACCGTGGTTGCCGATTTACGGAAATCTGCCTCATAAAGCAGTCCGCCCTCATACATATCATAAAGAATTCTACGGTGAACAGGCTTCAGTCCATCGCGTACATCAGGAAGCGCACGGCTTACGATAACGCTCATAGCGTAATCAATATACGCCTTTTTCATTTCACTGTTCAAATCTACGCCGACAATAGCCTGATTTTCGATTGCAGCCATATCAAGCGGTTGTTCCTTTGACTTTTTAGCCATAATTTCCTCCTTGAGCCGCAGCAAAAAGCAGCTCCCGATAATTAAACCTATTAACTATATAATTATACCACAAAACGAGTCTGATTGCAAGGCTAAGTTGTAAAATAACCTACGTTTTCAGCCGTTTTTGTTACTATTCTTAATTGCCAAAGTAAATTCTCGTGTAAAATGTTTCCATGGAGAATTTAGT
>JBJEIV010000438.1:0-5704 GCA_051877395.1 Candidatus Ornithomonoglobus sp. | reverse complement strand
TTATATATAATAAATATGTCGTTCATAACAATAGGAAATTCTATTTTGAATTTGTATGAGCGCGCATATTCATTAACTTAGTTATATCATCGGCAATTTCGTCACCGATACTTGTCTTATTATATTTTGCAGCTTTTAGCATCTGTTTCATTTCGCCGCGGATTTCGGCTTTATCTTCATCGTCAAGTTGATGATATAACTGTATTCCAATATCATTACATTGTTTTTCTGCTTCTTTACCAAAAATAACATAGTCGGCAGAAACATTTAATGCTTGAGCAATTTTTATAATAGCTGATACTTGTGGATCTTTAGAATCTCCACTTAAGATTTTATTAATAGTACCAAGTGCAATATTTGTAACTTCTGAAAGTGCTTTATTGGTTAGTTTTTGCTTCTTTTTTTCGTCTTTTATTCTTTGTAACATATCATCATGACTATACATAAACTCACCTCTTGTCAAATATTATAATACACATTTTTCCCTTTGTCAATAAAATATTTCCGTAAACGGTAAAAACAAGTACTTTTTAGTAGATTTAAATATAATAAATGTGATTAATTTGTGCAAATATAATAAATTTACCTTAAACGGTAAAATATTTTAAAAATAGCATTGACAATTACCTTTTAAGGGTATATAATAACCGCAACACAACCAATAAAGGTAAAAGAAAGGAGCGATACTTTATGTTGTATAATCTAAAAGCAGAATATACTCGCAAGGGCATAGAACCATATAAAGGTGTAATGGCTGCATTGGGGTGTTCAGGGAAAACCGCAAGAAACAAATTAAATGGTATTACGTCAGTGACTGTTCCCGAAGCATGTAGAATTATTGAACATTCATTTAAAAACGATGGATTGTCAATAGAATATCTCTTTGCAGAGATACCACAGAACAAGACGGCATATGAGGAGGTGAGGAACGATGGCGAAATCAACAATGAAAGAACTGCGTGTTGAAATGTTCCGTAAGGATATTACACAGGCAGATATAGCAAAGAAAATTAATCGGTCAGCACAGTATGTTTCGGACAGGATGGTCGGGAAAGCATCTTTCCCGATTGATTGTTGTTATAAAATCGTCGAGTTGCTTGGATGTGAACCGCAAGATATATTTAGGTTATTTCCGCCGACTTCTTGAGGATTACAAGAATTAAGAAAGAATTAAGAGGTTATCATAATGGATTTGCATAGTGTATTTATTACCGCTGTCGCTATCGGCGGAGCAGTTTACATCCGGCGGGCGAAAAGTGATCGCCGTGTCAAAGCCGGGCAGGCGCATAGAGAAGCCGCGAGGGCGGCGGAAGATAAGGAATTTGACCTTATCATGCGTATGCGCATCGAGCTTGAAAGGACGATGAACAGCCCGGTCGGAGTTCACGGCGAACAGCGGAAGCCTATAAGAAAAGCTGTCGGGCTTTTTTCAGACAGCGAGGCACAGGAGAAGGTGAGGTGACACGATAATGATAGACAAACATCTGGGCAGAGTTGCGGCATATGCCGAGAAGGAGCTGCGCAGACACTGCCGGCACGGCGGATCAGCCGAAGCACACACAGCATTTGCCGAAATGGTCGGCGGCGTGCTGTCAAGTAAGAGTATGTCCGACAATGACAGATTATCGCAAATCCGATGCTTTTATTCAGCATTGCAGACAGTGACAGATAAACGAAAGTGAGGTGAGACAGATGAAAAGCAGATGGAAGATTACAAGTCAGTATATCGATGATGAAAAGAAGATATATCAGGTCTATCGCACAATAGATTTGAGAAAAACAGACCACAGCGGAAACCGTGAATACGTTCCCGGAATATTCACCAATCGTGAAGATGCAGTGGAGCTTGCGGACAAGCTGAACAAAGCGGAATAGAAAAAAGGACGCTCACAGGAGCGCCCTAAGGCATAACATGATATACCAAAAAACTTAACAAGTACAGTATATCATGTTATGCCCGAAAAATCAAGAGTTGTAAAAATAATTTTAAATTCAAATTCAGATTCAAATTCGGAAACGTTTGGCTTCCGTTCGTGGAAACCACGAACGGACCAGTGGCAGCTTTGCTGCCACCTGGAGTGTTTCCGAATTTGACAGATTGGAGGCAAAACCATGATAGAAAAGGCTATTGAGAAGATAACAAAACAGCAGGAGGGCAAGGAAGGCACCACCGTATGGGCGGTAGGCGAGCAGCTCAAGGACATATGCAGAACCACGCCCGGCGCGGCGGAGCTTGTTCTTCAGGACTTGGAAAATGAAAATATGAGCATTGATGTATGCGAAAAGCAGATTGCGGCTCGCGCGGACGAGCTGTACAAGAAGGTTAAGGGAGGAAAAGTAGGAGTTTCACCGTATGAGGCGGATAGGATAATCAGAAAATTCTACGGCTTACCGGATATGCCCGAAGCCGCAGCCGAACACACGCCCGCTCCGGCGAAGCAGAAGCCGAAAAAGAGTAATCATATTTACGTTGACGTCGAAGATTACTTTGAGTGAGGTGTGGGAAGATGGATGTAGAAGAATTAATAAAAAAAGTTCCGTTTACACCGCCGGAGGGAATGAAGCACTGGTTATTCACGTTACCGAGAGAAGAATATATCATATACAAAGCAGGCTGGCAGACGGATTATCTTACAGATGAACGGGAAAGGGCTGTTGAATGCGTATGTACTGCATGCGAGAGTATGTTTAAGATGCCGTATGTGAGTAACTGCAGCTGTTTGAGATATAGCACTTCCGGCGCATTCGGATTCCTGGATGAAAATAATGAAACAGTGACGAGCTATACTAAATGTAAATGTCCTATATGCGGAGCCGAGACGACTGCTATTCATGTAAGCCAGTTGCGTAATCCATGGATGAAAACTCAATATGTTATTTCCGTACATAAGGTTGATGATACGGCGGCAATCATACAATGGAAAGCTAAATACATGGTATATAAAGACGGCAGAACGGATTATGAAATAAAACCGGACGAGGCGTATTTATTCGGTAAGAAAGAATGGGTTCGTTTATGCACATGGAGTAACGATCCTTTTGGAAACAGACACTATACAGGACGTTGGACGGCAAGAAAGCGCTGCGATGACATGGTTAATGTCATAAACAAGCAGCACATATTTCCGTTTGATGCAAAAGAGCTTGACGGAACCGCAATGGAAAACAGCAAGCTTGACTTATATCTTAATTGCTGCGAACGAGTATATCCGGTATCGTATCTTAGACTGTATCAGATACATCACAATGTTGAAAATTTAGTTACAAGCGGTCTTGGAAATATTATCAGCGGCAAGATTAAACGTTACTGCTCGGGAAATGGGTATAGCTCCAGTAACTATGGGAAGGTAGGCTCTGTCAGAAATATAAAAGGAATAGATTTCAAAAAGAATAAGCCTCACGAAATGCTTGGCTTGTCAAAAGAGGAATACCGCGCGGCGGTGCGTGATCAGTGGAGCGAGGAAACCGTTGAATATTATAAACACATGAAGCCGTTCGGAGCGGACTATAGGGATGTCTGTTGGTATATTGATGTAATTCCGGAAAGATATAGATATGAGTTTACAGCATTCTCGGATACAAAAGACGCTGACGGAAATGTTGTTAAATTCAATAAGCTTAATATAGGCAAAACAGCCTCGTATCTCATGAAACAGCAAACAAAATATAAGGATGATAATAACGAATGGTCGATGTTAAAGGATTACTGGAATATGCTCATACAGCTTGGCAGTGATTATAATAATCCCGAGACACGTTATCCTCAGAGATTGAAAAGAGCGCATGATCAGGCGGCGGAACAGATCAGCTACAAAAAGAATAAAAAAACAGATGAAGCCTTCAAAAGCAGATATAATAAGCTGAGCAAATTTTCATATTTTAACGATGTGCTTGAAATACATCCTGCAAGGTCGGCTTATGAAATGGAGAACGAGGGCAAGAATCTGCATCATTGTGTCGCAAGCTATATTAATTCTCACGCAGAGGGTAAAACATCAATATTTTTTATAAGGCACAGAACCGAGCCGGAAAAACCGTATTTTACATTGGAATTGAATGAAAAGAGTTTGACAGTCAAGCAGAACCGAGGTTTAAGAAACTGCGCGAGAACGGATGAAGTGAAAGAGTTTGAAACCGAATGGCTTGAATTTATAAGATCAGTAGCAGAAAAGGAGAAAAAGAGCAATGGAAGCAATGGAAAACAGCGTAACGGAAGTAAAGCAGCAGCGTGATATAAATATAGTCACGGCTGAAATAAAAGATATATGCGCGCAGGCGCAGAGAATGCTGCTGATTTATGCAGTCGAAATCGGCCGTCGCCTCGTAGAGGCAAAGGAAATACTGCCCCACGGCGAGTGGGGAGAGTGGCTCAAGAACGAGGTCGAATTTTCACAGTCAACAGCGAATAAGCATATGAAGATTTTTGAAGCCTACGGAAGCAGGCAGATAAGCCTTTTCGGGGCGGAGTTAAATTCGGAAACGTTTACGAATTTGAGCTACAGCCAGGCTTTGAAGCTCCTAGCGGTACCGGAAGAAGAACGCGAGGATTTTGTCAAAGACAATGACATTGAAAATAAATCCGTTCGAGAGATTGACAAGCTTATCAAGGAGCGTGATGAAGCTCTGAAAAAAGCACGCGCGGCGGAAGAGGGTCTAAAAACAGCGGTTGAAGATGCTGTCGGAGAGAAAGAAACCCTGATTGAGGAGTATAAAAGGAAACTCGATACTGCGACGTCAATCGCGGCGGAAAAAGGGAGATGTGCTGAAGGTCTTAAGAGGAGTATCGATGATCTTCAGGCTAAGCTTGACAAGGCGAAGGAAGCTAAGAAAAAAGCTGAGGCTAAGATGAAGGAGTACAAGCAGGCGGCGGAAAATCCGGAGATCCCGCAGGAACAGCTTGATAAAATAAAGGCGGAAGCGGAAGCTGAAGCAAAAACGGCGGCGGAAAATAAAGCAAAGCAGCAGATAGAAGCCGAGCTTAAATCGGCAAAGGAAAAGCAGGCGGAGCTTGAGGCAGAAATAGAAAAGTCACGAAGGGCGGCGGAAGATGCCGAAGCACAGATAAAGGAACTGAAAAAGCAAATGGCAATGGCAGCCCCGATCGTTACGGAATTTAAAACCGTATTCGGGCAGGTGCGGGACAATGTCACACAGCTTATGGATATGCTTGATAAGCCGGAAGCAGCCGGATCGAGGGACAATCTCAAGGCGGCTCTTGCGGCACTCCTGCATCAGAGCTTGGAGCTGTTGGAATCGGAGGAAGCGGCAGAATGATAAAAGAAGACATAACAGATGCTATGGAGGTTATGCAGGACTGCATTAACAAATTCCATAAGCGAATAGCTGACAAAAAGAAAGGTCTTGCCGCGGCGGTCGAGCTGGGAGTGACTGACGGTAAGGAACTGAAGGCAGAAATCAAAGCAGCTGAAGGAAAAATAAAAGCCTTCAGAACTGCATATTCGGTGCTCAATGAAAAGCTTGAGAACATAACAGAAAATGAATATCTTGCGGAAAAGCATTTACAGACGGATGCGGAGCCGCCGTCTGTAACACCGAGTACATACGAATGTCCGCATTGCGGTGTTGTTTACTACCGCAAACCATTCATATGTTATAACGGCTGTAAAAAGAGGATGTGGGAAAATGACGGTAAGAGAAGCAGCATCAGCTGAGAATAAGCGGGTATACATACCGGGGATCCCGT
>JBJEIV010000437.1:0-5711 GCA_051877395.1 Candidatus Ornithomonoglobus sp. | reverse complement strand
ACGCGAAAACAATACAAGCTATTTTAAGACTGACGCGCCGGTAACAGACCCGACGACACGCGGAAAGACAATACTTTTGCATAATGCAAGGAATGTGTATATAAAGGATATATTGGTATCATATTCCCCGTCATGGACGGTGCATGCGATTTACTGCGATAACGTGACCTTTGATAATATGAAGGTTATTTCACAGGGACGCGGCAATGTCGGCGAGGGCAGCACCGTAAAGCTCGCGGGGCATCTCTTTAACGGCGACGGCATAGATCCCGAAAGCTGTACGAATGTAAATATATTCAACACATATTTCAGAACAGGTGATGACTCAGTAACACTCAAATCGGGACGTAACCGCGAGGGCAACGAGCTTGATAAGCCAAACGCCTATATCAGAATTACAGACTGCGAATCCAATTTCTCGCTCGGCGGCTTTGGTACGGGCAGTGAAAATGCGGGAGGCGCGCACGATATACTGTATCAGAATTTGAAAGCGGACACTATGGCGATTTACGGAATGTGGTTTAAGACTAACGAGGCGCGCGGAGGTCTTACGGAAAACATACAAATCCGCGATGTTGACCTTAAAAATGCGAATACAGCGATATGTATGAATCATACTTATTCGAGTTCGACCAATAATCCGGCAACGGAAAAGCCTGTTTTGAGAAATGTTACAATCGAAAACGCGAACGGCTCCGGTGTGACGAAGGCATATAATTTTGAAGGGTTGTCATCAAGTAAAATAGAGAATGTAACCATAATAGGCGGCACTATAACCGATTCTTCCGGCTCGTCCGTAAAGTACGGAAATAACTTCAATATAAGAAATGTCGAAGGAACAACATGGTCGTGGAGCAGCAGTGAGGATATAACGGTTTATATTGAGCGCATTGAAACCGATACAAAAATAAATGTTCTGGACGAAATCGCGGTAAAGGATGTTGACAACGATAATAAGACCGTAACGGTCTATAAGGGCGCTGCGGGACAAAACCTCCTTGACGGTGTAAGCTCGCAGGAGGGCGGCAAGCAGACATATTCGTTAAGCATTGATGTTTCGTCAACTCTTGCCGGAGGAGAAATTCTTACCGTCACATCGCCGGACGGTTCTTGTACGCAGGATTATACCGTTATGGTTTCAGAGGAGGCAATGGACACAAGCGCATATATAATAGCCGAAAACTTTACAAACACAACAGGAGACTGGGGCTTTACCGGTACGGGAACGGCTGCGGTTGAGGATAACGGAACATTAAGTCTTCTTTCTGACAAAAAAACGGGAAGCATAGTCGTAAAGGAGCTTGACGAAGCCGTTTTGTCGCAGAAAAAAATCAATATACGCTTCGATTGGCAGTCACACGTTGAGAGTGGAACAGGCAGAGGTTCGTATCTCGCGCTTCAGGACGAGGACGGCACGCTGATTTTTCTAATATGGGGACACGGACAGGATAAATACGGTGCGATGTCCGTTTCAACAAAAGGTACGGATGTCGCGGATCTTAATAAGCTCGAAGCGCTTTCCGAGGATACATACAGAGTTAATCTCACGCTTGACTTTGATGCGGGTACAATCAGCGGAACGGTGACGAATTTAACCGATAACAAGGTTTTAAAGACATACGACAGTGAAGTATTGCCCTGCGATCCTAAAAACCTCTCAAAAATGTATGCGTATGACATATACGGCGCGGCGAGAATGTCTATTGACAATGTATACATAAAAGCGCTGTGATTTATAACAAGATAAATTATTATAAGGACTTTGCTACGGTCACTGATAATTTATAAATATTTAAAATAAAGGAGGAGAATTCAATGGAATTCAAAAAGAAAATTTTATCAGCCGTTATCACTGCGGCGCTTACGGCAGGTATCTCTCTGCCAACACTGGCACACTATGATTTCACTGCGTCAACCGGAACATATTCATGGAATACCGCGGGAGAAACGCAGGTTACCGGTGCAAACAATCTGGTTACAGACGGACAGCTGCAGCTCGGTATAAGCAACAGCACAAGTGATGCGCGTTACAAATCGAACGGGACACTCGTTTGGTGGAACGGTGCAAACGCGAGCAGTACAGCGAATAATCGTAAGCTTGTATTCACACCAAAGTATTCCGGCAGCGTTACACTCAAGGCCGGAAGCATAAACAGCAAGAGTCAACATGCAGAACTTATGATTAATGACGGTTCATCTAATGTTGTTTCAAAGGAATTGTCAAGCTCGACATACAGCGCGCCGGAAACCGTGAATTTTGATGTTTCTGCCGGCAAGGTCTACACAATCTACCCGGAAAGCGGGACAGATACTACCGGTGCGTATATCACATCATTCGTATTCACCGCACCGTCAAGAGCGGTTGTTTACAGCGAAACCGCTCCGGAAAAGCTGATGGACGAAAATGATCCCGGGTCGGTAGCCTTCTACGGTGAGGCTGTAACTGCAGGCAGCGATGCATCAGTGGGTTTTAAGCTGACAGCTACTGTTGAAGGCGGCGGAACGGCAGAGGGTACTATATTGTTTGATGCTTCGGCTTTTACCGAGGACAATAAAAAATTCGGAGCTGTTATAAAAGAATGTACAACCTATGGTGTCGGAAATATCACCGCGGAGTACTATACGGGTGAATAAGGAGGGAACAGAGAATGAAATCAGCATACAAAAATCCGGAAATTAATATCGCGCTTTTCAGTGCCGGGAATATTATTACAACAAGCGGATCGGGGAACGGATTAAAAGAGACGCTCGCGGAGAAGGGTGTTAACGTAAATACGGACGCTTATAAGGAAACCACGGAAGCTGCAGTATTTAATTTTGTTCTGTGATGTGCAGGTGCGGCGGAGTGTAAGCGCCGCCGCACGGTTCCATTAAAATCAGAAAAAATCTCTTTACATAATATAGTAAAATTTTTCTCTCTCAAAACACTTTCTCTTTTATCATTTGATTGTATAGTATATGTAAAGAGATTCTTTGTGGTCTTGATGCCTGAATTTATAAAATTATAATTAAAAACATTGATCTTGATCAGGGAGGAATAATCATGAAATTAAAAAAAAGAATTGTATCAGCCGCGCTTGCCGCGATAACAGCAGTCGGAAGTATTGCGACTGCAAGCGCAAGCAATATCTATGACCGGACAACTGACACATATACATGGAGCAGTACCGGTGAAACAAAGATAACGGGCGCGGATGATCTGGTCGAGGACGGACAGCTGCAGATAGGAATATCTAACAGCGGAAACGATGGCAGATACGGAACGGACGGACGACTGGTATGGTGGAACGGCGTAAACGCAAACAGTACAGCAAATAACAGGAAACTCATATTTACACCTGCAGGCTCAGGCAGAGTAACTATGAAGGTGGGTAAAATAGTTAGTGATTCAAAATATACTGCGGATATTGTTGTGAATGATGGCTCATCAAATATTAAAGAGCAGAATATAACCGCTTATAAGAGCGATTTTACAAGTACGGCAGATGTGACATTTGATGTTACACAAGGAAAAAGCTATACGATATATCCTGAAAAAAAGTCGGATTACAGCACCGGCGCATATATTACTTCTTTTGTTTTTACGATTTCAAATGATGACACGGACCGCGACGATAACGCTGACAAAGAAGTGGATACAAGCATGGAAATTTATTCTATGAGAACGGACGATATGGAAAATCCGATAGGGATTGATAACAGCACGCCGTCCTTCAGCTGGAAATTACGTTCGACAGAACGCGGGGAGACACAGAAAAGCTGCAAAATTACGGTAGCAAAGAACGCTGATATGAGCGGCGAGATATGGAACAGCGGCACGGTTACCTCCGGCAATTCGATAAATATCGCCTATAATGGGAATGCGCTTGAAGCTATGACGCGCTATTATTGGTGTGTTGAAGTTATAAATGACAGTGATAAAAAGGTGACAAGCGACACCGCGTATTTTGAAACCGGTCTTATGGGAACGGACGCGAGTGTTTGGAAAGACGCGGAGAACAACGAGGCGAAGTGGATAGGCAATCCGAACGCTTCAACCAATACGGACTATCTTTCAGTTTACGCGATTTCAGCGGACTTCACGGTAGAGTGCGGCAGCAAAGCCGGAATTGTAATAAACGCTCGCGATAAGGACAATTATATGCTTGTCGAGATTGATATGGATAACCGTCTTGTGAAGGCGTATGAGTATAACGACAACGCGTGGACTGACGGAAAGCCTACTGTAACGGCTCGCGGAAACGCTGACGGCTACGCAATTACAACTGACGCAGTCGCGGAGGGAAAAGAATACGAACAAAACAGCATAAAAATTCAGGCAAACTCAAACAGAAGCGCGTCAATATATATTAACGACATCGCGGTTGCCGATGCCGTTTCGGGCTTTATTCCCGCAAATCCTTCAAATCAGCCGCGCAGACAATATTTAATGAATATCGGCTTGAAGCAGGAAAACAGCCGGGCGGTATACGACAATATAACAGTCGAAAGCGGTGACGTGTATCAATCGGACGATTTTTCGAATAATAACGGTGCGCTTTCTGCACTCGGAACGGTTACGGACGGTCAGCTTGTTGTCGAAAATGAATTTAATCTTGTAAATCCCTGCCCCTCGGTGAACGTGAGAAAAGCGTTCACAGCAGATGAGAGTAAAACAGTACAGTCGGCGCGTCTTTACGCGTCCGCGCAGGGCTTTTACGATGCGTACATAAACGGGCAAAAAGTAAATGATGATTTTTACAATCCGGGCTTTACCGATTACAGAAAAAGGATACAGTATCAGACTTATGATGTGACAGACAAAATACAACAGGGACAGAATGTGATCGGCGCGACTGTAGCCAAAGGCTATTACACAGGCTGGGTAGGCTATACGACAAAGCCTATGGTTTACAGTTCAAAAAATGCGTTTATCGGTAAGCTTGTAATTAACTATGATGACGGAACACGGGACGTTATCGTAACCGACAATTCATGGCAGTTTACAGACAAGGGCGCGGTAGTGTGCGCAGACTATCAGCAGGGCGAAAGCTATGACGCGCGTCTTGAATTTGACTGGAATGATACCGAGGATACGCGATGGTCAGATTGCGGTATACAAGACTGGGTGACATCGGTCAGAGCGACTAATGGTGGAACTCTGTCCGGAGAAAAATTCGAGCTTAGTGCGCAGTCCTCACCGACAGCTAAGGTTGAGCGTGCGCTTATGCCTGTATCGTTAAAGGAATATCCATCGGGACATTTTGTATACGATTTTGGGCAAAATATGGTCGGAACTGTGCGTCTGAGAGTCAAAGGCGAGGAGGGACAGTCGATAAAGCTCCGCTACGGTGAAATGTGCCGCAAGAATGGTACGCTGTATGTCGCTAATTTGCGTACAGCGGCTAATACGGACACATATACGTTAAAGGGCGATACGGAAGGCGAAACCTTTACTCCTTCATTTACCTCGCATGGCTTTCGGTATGTTGAAATCACGGGCAACGGCTATGATTTAACTGAGGACGGTATCGAAAATCTTGTAGTCAGCATAGAGGGTCTTGTAATAACGAACACGACAGAAGAAACAGGCAGCTTTGAATGTTCAAATGATGACATCAATCAACTTTACAGTAATATAATGTGGGGACAGCGCGGCAATTCGCTTCTTGTCTATACCGACTGACGTCAGTGTTTATTTGGTGGGAGAGGGTGGATTCGAACCACCGAAG
>JBJEIV010000436.1:0-5758 GCA_051877395.1 Candidatus Ornithomonoglobus sp. | reverse complement strand
TCCTTCTCTGCCTTATCCGCAGTATCTTCTGCGGCAAAAACTGATACTCCGCCCGATGACAGCGCGGCAGTCAATATTAATGCAGTGATAGTCTTTGATACTCTCATATTAATTCCTCCTATAAATATAAACTAAATTTCTCGGAACTATTAACGGGAGCTGCCATAACCGTAATAAGATATTACCACATCTTATTGCCCGTTTCAAGCGTTTTGATGCTTTGTTTACAGTTTGTTTTTAAAAACTGTAAATTTTTTCTAATATTTAATAACGACATTCAGCGCGTTATTCACATCCGCCGCCCTTTCTATAGCCTGCGGGAGTTGCTCCCACGGAAATTCATCTGTTATTATCGCTTCAATATTCCATTTGCCGCTCTTCATAATATCGAGAACATCGCGAACATCCTCCGGAAAATATCCGCCGCTGCCTATTATGGCGTGCTGGGAATAGGTCATATCAAGCACATTGATTCCCCTTAGTCCTGCCCGCACTGCAACAACTACAAGACGCGAGCCGATTTTTCCCATGCTCTGATACGTTTCTATTAATTCCTCCGCGCCCGCCGCGTCAATATAAATATCAACATCGGCTGTTTTTCCGCGTATGCTCATCGCCTCTCCGAATACCTCCATTGCTTTTTCCCTGAGATTTTCCTTGGCGGAATTGCAGGTTTCAAAGCCCAGACCTTTTAAAATATCAAGTCTGAAATCCGATACATCCACAACCATTACCTTATCACATCCGAAATACTTTAACGCGACAGCTGCCGCCACACCGATCGTTCCAGAGCCAAATACAACAGCATTTTCACCTTTTTTCGGCGCGCTGCGTCTTGCAGCTCTTGTGCCGACGGTAAACGGCTCAATAAGACTTGCCGCCTTTGAGGATATCTCTTCGGGCACAGCGTAGACCTGCCTGTTCATCTCAGCATTCGGAATAAGAATATACTCTGAAAAGCCGCCGATGGTTCCGGCTCTTTTTGTATCACCCTTTGCCAGCAGCGGATACGGATATACCCTGTCGCCTGCCGATATTCCCTTTACATTCTTACCGACCTCTGCGACTTCGCCTATCACCTCATGACCGAACTCGCCACCGACAGTGATTTTGTGACCTGTATTCGGTCCGTGGCTGTACACAGCGACATCCGTGCCGCATATGCTTGCATACAGATTTTTTATTATTATGTCATTATCACCGCACTGCGGATATGGCAGTTCGGCTAAATCAATTGCTCTTTGTCCCTGATATAATGCTGCTTTCATATGTATCTCTCCTTTACAAATTCCGGTTTTTACCTCGCACATCAAAAATGCCACTGCGCAAAGTCAATGGCATTTTTATACTGCATAATTATTTAGCTAAGTGGAATGCGACCTCAATATCGTCAATTTCCTGATTGTTGATCGCGACAACATCACCAAGATCACGTGTAGCGATGATAGCGCGCGCGCTGTATTCAGCAACCTCAAGACGGTCAAAAGCGTTCAGGAGACTTGAGCCTGTTATGATCGCGCAGTCATTCTTGATGAGCGCGATCGGCGTGTTCTCCTTAAATACCGCCGCGGTTTCTGCCGGCTTTAAGTAATTTGCACCGAAATCAAGCTTAGGAATGTTTCTCATAAGTATGTAGCTCTCCGGGATGGTTCTCGAATCAAGAACAGCGTCCGAAACAGCGAATGCCATCATGCACGGCGGGTGCGCGATTATGATCGACTTAACATGCGGCTGCTGAGCGTAGATTTCCTTGTGCAGCTCCGCGCTCTTTGATGGGAACTTGCCCATCTCCTTGAAATTTCCGCTTATCTTAACAAGATCCTCCGGCTCAAGGTACTTTCTGTCCTTGCCTGATGGTGTTATAATAAAGCTGCCATCTGAAAGCTTCTGTGAGAAGGTTCCCTGCGTACTTGTGAAAAGACGCTGGTCATAGGCGCGGCGGATAAACTTGATCATCTCTGCGCGGACATCCTTTTCCTCACTTGTAATGTTGTTTGAAACAAACTCATCCATAACAACATGCTGACGTGACTTATACCATTCGATTTGCTCAGGTGTAAGGCTGTTTATCTGTCCGATGTTATGAGCGTCAATTTCAATGCGGGCGCTGAAATCGAGTGTTTCAAACGACTTGAACGCGTCGAACATATTCTGTGCGCCTATAACAACTCCGTGGTTCTCAAGAACTACGGTATTAAAGCCCTTGTCAAACTCCTCCGAAATCTTATCACCGAGGTCCTGAGAGCCCGGCAGACCGTATTTTGCAAGTCCTATTTCACCGCATGAGAACTTGACGTTAGGAATCATGCTCGTATTCGGCAGCTTGCGGACGATTGAGAAAGCTACCAATGCCGGCGGATGAGCGTGAAGCACTGCTTTTATGTCCGGTCTTGTTTTATAAATGTGCTGATGGAACGGGTATTCGCTCGACGGCTTATGGATTCCTTCGATTGTGCCGTCCGGCTTGATACATACCATGTCCTTTCTTGTAAGGCTTCCCTTGTCTATGGAGCCGGGAGTAATCCATATGTCACCGTTATCATCAAGGATCGAAAGATTACCGCCCGAGGTAGTGGTCATTCCGTAGCCGTAAATACGTTCCATAAACATAACCAGCTGGTCCGCGGGATGAAGCATATCAAGATTCATTGAAAATCACCCTTTCTGTTTGTTATATATAAATATATTTTACTACAAATTTCCGGTAATGTCTATACAATTTTACGCAATTTCTGTTCATTTTTTGGTAGTTTTGTTTCAATTACCCCAAAAATCCGGCGGCAGCTCCTCGGGCGGCTGATACTTCGAGGGCGGCGGAGCAGGGGCGCTGCTGTCCGGCGCATAATCCTCAGGTATCTGCGGCGCTTTTGGCGTCTCCGGCTTCTTTTCCTTAAAGGTCAGGTCAAATTCTACCGGACCGTATTGCCCGACAGGATTTATTTTCATCGTAACGTCCGCCTCAAAGGTATTTCCGGTCTTTGTAGTGAGCTTTTTACAGGTAACCGCCTTTCCTGCGAGCCACTTTTTCACCATTGTTTTGGTGAAATTCTGATTTTTAAACAGTCCCGCCTTATGCTTTTTCCAGATCACAAATTTACATGACATCGGCGGCTTCCAGTTCGTGCAGCCGTAGCCCTTTATACCCTCAATGACGCTTCCGCCGCACATGGGGCATTTACCCAAAATCTGAATCTGCTTGCTTCCCGGTCTGCTGTTGCGGCGTTTAATCATCTGGTCGCCCATAACTGTCTGATCGACAGTCGGGTATTGATTTTTTATTATCTTCTCAATCGTTTCGAGCACATTATGAGTAAGAACCTCATATCCGGCTTTTCCGCAGCGTATATCTTCCTGCATACTCCACCATTCGGCAGTCATATCCGCTTTTTTTATCTCATCGGGAAGTATGCGGTACAGCTCTCTGCCAAGCGGTGTTGATATGAGCTTTTTTCCCTTTTCCGCAAGATATCCTTTTTTGACGAGTCCGTCAATAATCGTGCTGCGGGTCGCGGAGGTTCCTATTGAGCCGTTCTCACCCTTCTTATCCTTGTCCTTCAGTTCAAGCAGCTTCTTGATTTTCGGATCGGTAACATATTTTGCAATACGCGTCATATCCTCATTAAGTGTCGCCTTCGTGTAGCGGGCGGGCGGCTTTGTTTCCTTTTCCTCAATCTTTCCTCCTAGAGACTTTGCGTTATGTGTCCCCGGTAATATATCAGAAAGATCGGTAGGCTCCTCCCTTTTCATATCCTTAAAGATAGCAAGGTAGCCGGACTTCATTACTCGTGTCGATGTTGCGCAAAGCTCATACTCCTTATCAACCTCAGCGGTAAGCTTTGACTTTTCCTTTTCCGCCTTCGGCAAAAACTGCGCCATATAGTATTTACATACCGCAAGATATACGTTTTTCTCACGCTCTGTGAGCCTGTCAAGGCTTACGGTATTGTTTGTTGGAATGATCGCAAAGTGCGCCGTGATATTCTTATCGTTAAAGCATTTTGAATGTATCTTCATATCCAGCTCCTTAGGACGGTAGCTGATATTTTTAATTACCTGCTCCATTGTTTTCGGTGCTTCCTTGAAATGCTCCTCCGAAAGATACTGACAGTCCGAACGGTTATAGGTGATCGCCTTGTGCTTTTCTCTGAGCGACTGCGTTATATCCATAACCTCCTGCGGATTATAGCCGAAATGACTTGAACAATAGCTTTGCAGCTTTACAAGATTAAACGGCATCGGCGGATCCTCCCTGACGATCTTTCTCTCCACCACAGCCGTATAAGCACGCTCCATAAGCTGTGAAAGTATTTCCTCCGCCTCTGCTTTGCTTACGATCCTTGCGCCGTCCTCCTCGCCCTTTTTCGGCTTCTTTTTAGGCTGATATTTTGTCCTCACGGTTTTTACTCCGTAAGGTGTTTCCACCTCAAGATCGACATAAACGTCATAATATATCGTCTTTGTGTGTCCCTCAATCGCCATATCGCGGGCAACCACAAGACCGAGAGTCGGTGTCTGAACTCGTCCTACGGTAAGAAGCGCGCCGGGATTTGAGCATGTAAAAAAGCGGCTCATATTAACGCCCACCATAAGATCCGCAACAGAACGGGCGTACGCGCTCCAGCCCTCGTTTACGCATTCACGGTTGTCCTTCATCCTGCCAAGCGCCTTTTTCAGTCCTCCCTGCGTTGTGTCGCCGGTATCAAGCCGCATTACGGGTTTATCGTAATGGAACCATCTGAGCAGCTCATCAATAAGGAGCTGTCCCTCCTCGTCCGGGTCTCCGGCATGGATAACAGAAGCAGAACGCGACAACAGCTCGCCTATAAGCTCAACGCGCGATGCCTTGCTTTCAAATTTCCCGTCACCGCCGGAATTTTTACCAATTTTCTGTCCCCAATCATCAAAATAAATCGGCAGCATATCCGCCGACCATTTCTTGTATTTCTTATCATAGTCCTCAGGCTCCTTGAGTGTGAGCATATGTCCGAAAACCCATGTGATGACATATTCGCCCTTTTCGATGTACCGTCTGTCGTTTCCTGTCCGCATACCGGGCAGAACGTCCGCAATGTCTCGACCTAAAGACGGCTTTTCCGCTATAACCAAAATCATCCGAGAACAACCTCTTCAAATTCTCCGTTTTCATAAATCAGACACCTATGCGCGCTGCCCTCCTTAGGTATTGAAACCGAGCCCGGATTTACGCACAAAACTCCGTCACGCTCCTCAAGAACGGGAACATGGGTATGACCTTGAACAATCGCGTCACCCTCCTTAATATTGGGGAAGTTGTCAAAGCCGTACTTATGACCGTGGGTAAGATAAAACATTCTTCCGTCCAGATAAAGCACCGCATAGTCCGCCATAATCGGGAACGACAGCACCATCTGGTCAACCTCCGTGTCGCAGTTTCCGCGCACGCACAAAAGCTCATCGGCAATTCCGTTAAGCAGCTCAATAACCTTTTTGGGCGCATAATCGCGGGGAAGATCGTTTCTCGGCCCGTGATAAAGCAGGTCGCCCAGCAGCACAAGCTTTTCTGCTCCGCTTTCTTTAAATGCCTCTATTAATTTCCTCGCATAATATTCCGATCCGTGTATATCGGATGCAAACATAATTTTCATTCTGAATTTCCTCTCTTTTAAAACCGTTCTTTTAATTTTACCATAATATCTGTATAAATTCAAGCAGTTTTACGCAAATTTTGTATATGCTAAAATGATATGAACCACCTAAGAACATAAAAAAGTTGAGAAGT
>JBJEIV010000435.1:0-5771 GCA_051877395.1 Candidatus Ornithomonoglobus sp. | reverse complement strand
AAAATGGCTGAAAAGAAAGACAACATAAAAATCATCGCGCAGAATAAAAAGGCCAGACATGAATATTTCATTCTGGAAACATATGAATGCGGTATAGAATTGTTCGGCACAGAGGTCAAATCCATACGTCAGGGCAAGGTCAATCTTGCGGACTCGTATGCGGGAATTACAAACGGTGAGGCGCTTATAAAGCAGATGAATATCAGCCCCTTTGAGAAGGGCAATATATTTAACCGCGATCCTATGCGCGAAAGAAAGTTGCTCCTGCATAAGCAGGAAATACTGAAGCTTTCACAGAAGATAAAGGAGCAGGGTCTCTCCCTCGTTCCGCTCAAGGTGTATCTGAAAGGCTCGCTTGTAAAGGTGGAGCTTGCGCTTGTAAAGGGTAAAAAGCTCTATGATAAGCGTGAGGACATCGCAAAGCGCGACGCAAAGAGAAGCATGGACAGAGCGATAAAGAACAGCGGTAGATATTGAATTTAATAAAAGGCATTGCCTGTATCTGTAAATGACACAGGCAATGCCTTTTTTGATTCTTAATTATTTGTCGATAAATAAATGTCTCGGCAGACCGTCAACCATAAACGGTGTAAGCTCGCCTATGATAAGCGGCGACGCGTATTCATTAAATTCCTTTGAAATGTATGTGTTATCATCCGTGATCCATTCAAGCGGAACGCACTTCTCCACGTTTGCAATGAGGTTTACATCGTAGCTTGCTGTCTTTATCTGGTACGGATTATTTGAAATTCTTTCAAATATGATCATCTTTCCAGTCTCGCCGTTAAGCGCAAGCTGAACAGCGTCGGCGCCTGCTGTATATGCCTCTGTAATATCTCTTCTCGATACGATATGCGAAGCGCAGCGCTGAAGTGTTGAGAATACGATACCTCTTGACTTGATGCCTGTCTCAGCGCCGAGGAAGTCGGCAAGATAGAGCGCGGTACCGCCCAGAGCCTTATGACCGAAGGAGTCCTCAAACATATTTTTCTTGTTTGCCTCGCAGACATACTTGCCGTCTGCTGTCTTTATACCCTCCGATACGGCAACAATCACCGCGTGCTGATACTTTTTAAGCTCTCTTATCTTATTGAGGAACTTATCATGGTCAAACTCCACCTCAGGCAGATAAATGAGGTCCGGTCCCGTACAGTCCTCCGATCTCGAAAGCGCAGAAGCTGCCGTTAGCCAGCCCGCGTTACGTCCCATGATTTCAACCACTGTGATTGAGTCTGACGGATAAGTCTTTGCGTCTCTTATGATTTCCTTCATCGCGGACGCTATGTACTTTGCGGCGCTACCGTAGCCCGGTGTATGGTCGGTAACGGCAAGGTCGTTATCTATAGTCTTTGGCACGCCCATAAACGTAATATCCGAACCGATTTCCTTAGCGTAATTTGAAAGCTTTTTTATTGTATCCATCGAGTCATTTCCGCCGATATAGAAGAAATGCTTGACATCAAGCTTGTTCATCAGATTGAACAATCTCCAGTATACCTCTGGAGCGTCCTCAGCATCCGGCAGCTTATAGCGGCATGTCCCAAGGAAAGACGAAGGCGTTCTTTTAAGAAGCTCAATATCAAGATCGGACTTGATATAATCGTCCATATCAACAAACTGCTCGTTTAAAAAGCCCTCTATGCCGTGGCGCATACCGTAGACCTTCTTGACACCCATATCCTTTGCCGTCTTGAATACACCCACAAGGCTTGAGTTAATTACCGATGTAGGACCGCCTGACTGTCCCACTACTACGTTACCCTGTAACATCTGAAAAATCCCCTTTCGTTATTTAATCTCTCCGTTCAGAATTAATTGTATTATGATTATATCAAAATCATGTCTATTTTGTCAAGACTTTCTAATATAAATGTCAGATTTTTTGTATATTTTAGACTATTTTTTATCTATATAGCTTGCATTAAGTACCCTGTATTTTAATCGTACTTAATGCATGCGGTTAATGCCTCTTTTCACTTCTTAAAAAACATATGACCCACTTTCCACGAAATGTTTTTTGCCGTCTATTATAATCGCTGCCTTTACTGGTGTTGTGATTTCATATATAACTGTATCGCCGTCATAGCGCCATGAGGACATTATTTTCCCATAAGCGGTATCAAATGACGCCTTTATACTGCCGAGCCTTTTATCGGGAACAGGCGCTATAACTGTCTCTTTAAAGCCCGCATTTTCCTCCGCAGGCTTTATGCCTGCCGCAACGGAATACAGCCAATCCACAACGGAGCCGTATGCGTAATGATTATAGGAATTCATATCCGAGCTCCAGAACGTTCCATCATCTCTTACTCCGTCCCAGTGCTCCCATATGGTTGTCGCTCCGTGATTTACCTCATACAGCCACGATGGATATTCCTCCTGCAGCAGCAGGCTGTAGGCGGTGTCTGCATAGCCGTTTTCACTCAGCGCATACAGCAGATACGGCGTTCCGACAAAGCCCGTCTGGAGCTTCATTCCGTTTGATACTATCATATCATTCAGCTCCTTTGCGGTCTGCTCCTTATTATCCGTAAGATTTAAATACAGCGCAAGAACACACTCCGTCTGAGTTGTGTAGCTTGTAAACGTCTTTTTAAAGGTCTTTACAATATTTCTATACAGCTCCTCGTATTCCGCCATATCCTTTCCGATTACTTTTCCGGCTTTTATCAATAAGCCTGTTGAATACGCGTAAAATGCGCTCGCAATAAAATCAATATCACTTGATCCTATATAGCTTCCGTAAGGTGCGTCAAGAGCGAGCCAATCACCGTAATGTTTACCCCACAGTTTTTTATCATCATCTGCACATTTCCATAGATATTTTTTAAGTGTGTCATTTGTTATATAGTCAACCCAATTTTTCATTGCGTCAAAATTCTGTTTTAAAATCTTATCATCACCATAGAACAAATACAACTGCCACGGAATAATTACTATTGCGTCGCCCCATGCCGCGCTCGACCTTGGAAGCAGCCAGAAATTCGGCACAGTATCGGGCACGGACCCATTTTCACGCTGTTCAGCGCGTAAATCCCCCAGCCATTTACCGAAGAATTTTTTAGCATTGTAATTATAGCATGCCGTTTTTGCGAATACCTGCGCATCGCCGAGCCAGCCCATACGCTCATCCCTCTGCGGACAGTCGGTGGGAATATCAATGAAATTATCTCTCTGCGACCACAAGGTATTTTCAAACAGCTTATTTACCTTTGCGTTCCCCGTTTCGACATAGCCTGTGCGCTTCATATCGGAATATATTGCAATAGCAGTAAAATTATCGGGATTTACCTCACCCGGATACTCGTCAAGCCTTATATATCTGAAGCCGTAAAAGGTGAAAAACGGCTTATATGTCTGATGTCCGTCACGGCAGATATACTCAAGTCCCGCCTTTGCGCTTCTGTAATTTTCAGTATAAAAATTGCCCTCGCTGTCAAGAATCTCCGCGTGGGAGACAGCTATTTTATCGCCCTTGCCTGCGGTAAGCTCAAAGGAAACATAGCCTGCAATGTTCTGTCCGAAATCTATCACGCGTTCGCCTTTTGGTGTTGTGAACACCTTTACCGGCTTTATTCTCTCGTGCTCGGCTACGGTTTCACCCTCCTGCGGAATAAGGGTTGATTTTGGAATACTGTCTTTTTCGACCGCGTGTCCTATATCCTTTATTTGCGCCGACGCGTCATAGGTTTCACCGTCATAAATATCCGAAAACAATATGCGGCTCGTGCTGACGCGCCATGAACTATCTGTAATAATTCTTTGCTCGCTCCCATCGTTATATGTTATGACAAGCTCCGCTATAACCGCGCCGTCAGTCAGATTTATCTGCTTGTCATTCGCGCTTATTCTGCCTCTGTACCAGCCCTTCCCAAGACATATGCTTAAAACATTTTCACTATTCAGCATATCGGTTACATCATAGGTCTGATACTGGAGCCTTGACTTGTAGCTGGTCAAGCCCGGCGCAAGTATAAATTCGCCTATACGCTCATCATTTATTCTCGCCTCATAAACGCCTGTCGCGCTTATTCTGAGCACAGCCGTTTTTACAAGCCTTTCAATATTTATACTCTTCGAAAATATAGGACATACTTCGCCGATGTCCGCAGGCGAGCTTATCCAATTTGCATCTGTTATCATAAGCTGCATTCTCCTTTTTTATATAAATAATCTCGTTGAGTTCAATTTCGGATTTTCCAATGTAACTGAAACAGGCTCTGCGCAGAGCCTGTTTTCACTATATAAGCTTATTATACAACTCTATATACTCCCTCTCCGATTCTGACGGCGCGCGGGTCGCAAAGCTTCTGCCAGAATGCATTGCTCCGCAGAACTTCAGCTCCTCGCCCATATTGGCAAGAAACTCATGGTATAGCATACAGTCATCTATCTCCTTTACAATCCCAAGCTGTTCGGAATCAGGAAGCCGTCCGGCAAGGGAGCGGTAGATTTCATTTAAAAGTCTGTTTTCAATTTCATCTATTCCGTTTAGCTCGCGCTTTACCGGACGCGGTATATCCGAAACATACGCCTCCGACGCGTCATGCAGAAGGCATATAAGAGCAGTGTAATTGTCAAAGCCCCTTGCAAGCGCCTCACAGGCGCAGTCGATACAGTGATCCGCAACCGAATAGAACTCCCTGTAGTGTCCGTTCGCGCGGCACAGCAGCGACAGCGAATGGGCTATGTCCTCTATATTTATATCTCTGTAATCCGGCTCAAGCGGATAGAAATGCTTTCCCGTAAAGGTTGTTATATACTGCGCCATATCGCAACCCTTATATTGCCCCAAGCGCCTGAGCAAGGTCAGCTATAAGATCCTCCTTGTCCTCAAGTCCGCAGGAAATTCTTACAAGTCCCGCCGGCACTCCGGCAGCTATCAGCTGCTCCTCGTTCATCTGACGGTGGGTTGAGGTTGCCGGATTAAGACAGCAGGTTCTCGCGTCGGCGACATGGGTTTCTATAGCGGCAAGCTTTAATTCCTTCATGAACTTCTCCGCGGCTTCGCGTCCTCCCTTGAGCTCAAAGGACACAACTCCGCAGCCGCCGTTTGGCATATATTTCTTTGCGATCTCATAGTATGGACTGCTCTTTAAGCCCGGATAGCTTACATAGCTGACCTGAGGCTGCTTTTCAAGGAACTCCGCTACAGCCTGCCCGTTCTCAACATGGCGCGGCATTCTGACATGAAGCGACTCAAGTCCGAGATTTAAAATAAACGCGCTCTGCGGTGACTGAATGCAGCCTAGGTCTCTCATAAGCTGCGAGGTAGCCTTGGTTATAAACGCGCCCTCCCTGCCGAATTTTTCGGCGTAGGTTATTCCGTGATACGACTCGTCAGGAGTGCAAAGTCCGGGGAACTTGTCCGCGTGCGCCATCCAGTCAAATTTGCCAGAATCAATTATCGCGCCTCCCACAGCCGCGCCGTGACCGTCCATATACTTTGTTGTGGAATGGGTTACAATATCCGCTCCCCACTCTATCGGACGGCAGTTTACAGGTGTCGGGAAGGTGTTGTCTACAATAAGCGGAACACCGTGAGCATGGGCCGCTGCCGCAAACTTTTCAATATCAAGAACCGTAAGCGCGGGATTTGCGATCGTCTCTCCGAATACCGCCCTCGTATTCTCTTTAAATGCCGCGTTAAGCTCCTCCTCTGTGCAGTCCGGCGATACAAACGTCACGTCTATTCCCATCTTCGCCATTGTCACGGATATAAGGTTAAACGTGCCGCCGTAAATTGACGAGGACGAAACAATATGGCTGCC
>JBJEIV010000434.1:0-5779 GCA_051877395.1 Candidatus Ornithomonoglobus sp. | reverse complement strand
ATTTGACAAGTAACTCTTTAAATCGCTTAAAAAGCCTTCTGTCGCCGCCTCACGGCTCTCCAGCAGCACATATATATCTATCACCGCCGCGCTGTTATTTTTAACAACAGCGTCCGATATGGTGCTCGAATATGCTTTTGTGTAATATATATAGGCATTTTCCGAGCCTGCCGTGCTGTATTCATTGCGCGCGTTATAAAACCGCTCCGCGAGCGCGTCGTCGGTTTCGGTATCTGCGCCGCCCTGCGTAACGTCAATATTGCTCACCGAGGCTACATATGCGATAGGATCAACCAACGTATTAATCTCTCCGGGCGTCAGACCGTTCGCCGCGCTGCCTCCCTCCGTTGCCGTACATACAATATCAGCATATACCTCCCCCGCGGGTATTTCTGTCGCTGTGTCAGTCGCAAAATAAATTGACCGCGCGGGCGTTGTTACTCTCGTTTGGGCGGGTATTGCTATTGCGTATGAACGCGCCGCCGAAAGTGTAAAGCGCACCGTGCAGACCGCGCTTTCCGCAGTTTTCCGCGTCATGCTGCGGCTCAAAACAAGATTGTCAAGATATTCTCCGCGGGCATATTTCAAGAGGTTCTGCCGCGCCCTGTCGTTGGCTGTCTGCATAAGCTGATACAAAAGCTGCGCCGCCGCGTAAAGCTCCGCTTTCCGCTCGTCCGGCACCGTTGCCGAGCTGCTGCCCGTGATCTCCTGCAATGCCTCCGTATAATAATTTATCGCGTCGGTTTTTAAGCCGTCAAGTGTTATATCGCCCATAAAATCAACATCTGTAATATCGTTAAAACGCGCCATAAAATGCCCTCCCTGCTTTTAATACCATTCACCATAATCGTAATTGTCTGTCTGTTTTTGCGGCGCTTCCGGCTCATTTGCCGCCTCTGCCGCCGCCTGTTCGGGTGTTAAAAGTGTTTTCCACCCTCTAATATCCGCCGCGCACATTGCATATACACGGCAGTCAAGGTAATGGTTATCTATTCCCGCTGCTTTAGGCTGCCATTCTGTCTTGTTTCGGTTTTTATATACCTTGTGTTCCGATGTAAGCTGCCGGGCATAATCCAGATCGCAGTTTGCGTGTACCATACATGAGCCGTATCCCGGCGGATTCTGTAAGCCTGTTGCGATAAGGTCTTTGTATTTGCCGCCGTCAACAAGTATTAACTGCATACCGTTGTAAACCTTATCAACCTTGTTTATCGTCGATACGCGGTAATGGTTCAGATTTTCCGCTGTACCCTTTACCGGAACCGTATACGGAGTGTAATATGTGTATGTATATACCTTGTCCGTCTGGTCGCCGCTGTCGATACAGCTTAGGCTTACGCTCAGTCTCGTACCGTCCGCCTTTGCGTATTCTGCCGCTATAAACGGTGTAAGCTCGTCAAGCGACATAAGCTGACCGTGTATTATGGATTGATGTGTATATTCCGCTCCGAAAGCGACAATATCAAAATACACGCTGTTTCGCTGAACATCCGCCCCGATTGTTATCAGCTGCGCCCATTCCGGCACAACGCCCTGTAAGTCGTCTGCCTGATGCTCAAGCACCATATCCTCCGATGTCTTAATCTTTGTGTCCTCCCACGGCTCGCCGAGCCATGAGTTGAAAAAGTTTTGCAGTGCGGCAGGATCGCCCTGCGCCTCAAGCCACTCATACGCCGCGTCCTGCCATGTTGTAAAAAAACCGTAAAGAGCATTGATGTGGAACGATACCCGCCGCGGCGCGGCTTTTGATGTACCTTTAACGTCCCGCCACTCACCGCGCTTTAGCATCGCGGGCTTTTGCTTATCAAGTATTTCTCCGCCGCAAACCTGGCAAAAATATTTTGCCGTTGCCGCCCGCTCCGCTGTGGTCATTTTTTTGTCCGGATCATCTTCAAAGCGGACCTGCCCCCATTTCAGTGTTATATATTCCCCGCAATGAGGGCACGGCACGAAATACTCGCGCTGCTCATCTGCCCTGCAATGTATCTTGTATATATAATTGGATTTTATTGTCGGGGTTGAGCAGGTATATATTTTCCTTGTATACTTAAATGTGCCTGTTCTTTCAAGAGCAAGATGGTATGGTGACGCCTCTTTTTTGCTTGCACCCTGCATTTTATCTATTTCATCAAAAAACAAATATCTAATCGGCGTAGAGGCAAGCTTCGACGGTGAGCCGCCGGAACGCAAATAGATTGTCATGTTTTTAAATCTCAAATTTATTTCCGACGAATTGCCCTCCTTGAACTGAGCCGCAATTTCGGGTGTATATCTGAATGCAGGCTTTAATCTGTCGTTTGATATGTGTTTTGCCAGATCGTCCGTCGGATATACAATCATGGTGGGCGAAGGATTTTGTGTTACGATCCAGCCTATAGCGTTGATTAACGCCTCTGTACCGCCCACCTGTGTACTCTTTATAAAATTTATGTGTTGTATATACGGATCGTTGAAACAATCCATTATGCCCGTCAGATAGGGCGTTATGGAGTTGTGCCACGGTCCCGGTAACGCCGAGCTTTCGTCAAGCCGCCGGTATTTTTCGGCCCATTCGCTGACCGTTAATTGTTCGGGGCGGCGCAACGCTTTTTTTATGCACCGAACGAGCAAATTCCGCGTCTTGCGCCGCCGCCTCGCTCTCTCGCTTGACATTGCACCGCCTCCTCATTCTTTACTTTTTGCTTTTTCTTGCCGCCGCGATTCTTTCGTAATATGCCGACACGCGCTCCGCAAATTCAAGCAGCTCACACAGGGGCATTTCGTAGAAAAAATCAACAGAGGTTTTTGTTGTAAGTCCTAATTCAATGCAAAGATTGCGCTGTTCTCCCGGATTTAATCGTCTCCGTATAAAAAACCCATAATTGCATTTTTGATGCGGATTTTGTCCTTGAAGGAGAACTGTCTCACGATCTCAAGCGGAATGTCCGTTAACACATGCGTCATTGCAACAGCGTAATCCGGTGTAAATTCCGGCGTTGAAGATACACTCTTTGTAATCTTTCTGTAAATCTTATCAACCTTTATCTGCTGCTTCACCGAAATATTTTCCAGTCCCGAAAGGTCAACGCTTTCAATTTCCTCACCGTCAAAGTCGTATATCTTTGAAAGCTCGACAACAAGCTCCGGCTTTTCCTCCTCAACCTCTAACGAAAGGGCTACGCGCTGTTTTTCGGGTTTTTCGCTTGCGCTGTCAGATGCCTCTGCCGCCGCTTCGGGAATTGCCTCTGTCTCTGCGACCTCGGTATCGAGCATTTCACTCTCTGCCTCCGCTGTTTCCTTATCAAGCAATACGCCCTCTTCCGCCGCCTCCGGTGTGACTTCCGGGAGCGGTGCCGCTGTGGCTGCCCCACCGTGCTGATTGTTGTTACTGTACCTGTGTTTTGACATTGTTATGTACCTCCTGTATTTTTTATATATAAACCGCGCTGCGGTGTATATCTTTATTCATCGTCCTCTGTCTCCCCATCCTCGTCCTCGAAGCAGCTTTCGCCGCTGTCGCTGTTAATTGCGTCAGGATCGTATTCTGCAAGAGTATCAAGAGCTGTTAATATTTCCTCTGTCAGCTCGTTAATAATTTTATTTATATCCGCCTCGTCAAGAATTTTCGGAGCTATTTTCGAGGGGATCGACAGCATATAGCTGTGGAAATGCTGTAACATATCGCTCCAATATCTCTCGACATCTGCCGCCTCGTGTACCTCTTTTCGTAATTTGCGAAGCTTTATTTTGGTGATTTCCTTTTTGAGCCGTTCATGCTCCGCCTGTTCTGTTTCCTTAACTACCGTTGTCCCCTTGTTCGTTTCCGCTTTTATCTTAAATGCTAAGTAGTCCTGTACGCACCTTGCGGCGTTATACTTTTTTGTGCCTGCCGTAAACTCAAACAAGCCTTGCTCTTTGAGGTTGCGAACCTGCCGCGCAGTAATGCCGAGGATTTCCGCTAATTGCTTTTGATTAAGCTCCATTTTTTAACCACTCTTTTCTATAAAGCGCGCGCGTGAGAAGTTTTCATCACGGCTCGCAGTGCAAATTTTCAGTGATGCCCCTATCTCGAAATTTCCGTTTTTAAGCTCAAGGTTTTCGCCTCGCCTTCCCGCTGTTTGTCAATCTGCACAAACATATATTTCAATCTTGTGCATTATACCCTCAAAACGCCCAAAAGCGCCCCCAAAAGCGGAAGGAAGTACCCAAAAAATTTTCGTTAAAAAGCGGAAAATCCCGCGCTCACGGCACCGCAAGAGGTTTAGTGTCCCCGAAAGAACCTAAAAATTTGACAGGCGGCGAGATTTTTTTCAAATCCTGCCGTCAAGTCAAAAATAACACCGTGGAATATTGTTTTTTCAGTCCACGGTGTTATTATAAAATATTTTTTCGTTGCACAGTACTCAAATTCCAATATCACAGGCGATATTATATATAAATTTTCGCTTACGCTCATAGAACTCATTGCGGGATATGGTTGGGATGTTCCACACTTCATAAGGATATTCCCTTGAGCAGCAGGTGCTGTACCAGATTGCATCACGCAAATTACTGCGCACCTCATCGGATAAAATATCTGAGCCTATCAAAAAACGATTATTGTCTATGACTGATATAATATCATTGCGTAAGCTGTTGGGATGCTTCTTGTAAAAATCGTATAGGCGGCAGAATTGTATCACAAGGCCGCGCCTGTTATTTTCAATTTTGTATTTGGTTTGTGACATGATTCCGCCTCCTGTGCATTGTTTTAAATTGTCGATGTCTATTTGCCCGCCGCTTTGATTTCTGCTTGACCGTATCCGTTTTCTTTTCTGCATCGCCTGTTCTTTTTGTATATTCCGGATAACGTATTCTTATAGCTTCAAGCATATAGAATGCTTCTGGTGTTGCAAACAATTCATACGGCGTAAAGCTCCCGCTTGTATCCCGTTCTAAGTTATCCCATGTCGTGCCATTGTAATTGAACCCGCTATAAAGATTAAATGCTAAACGGCAGATTTTTATTGTGCCGCTTGTCTGCCACGCTTCGTTTAAACCGTCAAGCTTCGGGCAATTATTTTTGAAATCATAAAGACTGTTTATGCGTTTGCGCGTTTCGGGCAATATACCGAGCGTATAGAAAAATGCTTTGCGGTATGTATCACTCTCGGAATGTGTTTTGGTTACATTCTCGTCGAAAAACTGTATATGCTCCGTGCTGGCAAACTTTATATCCGGCGCTAAATTTTTGACTGTATTAATATCAAATAATGCTCCCATTCATAAGACCTCCTGTTATTTTAATAATCTGCAAGCGTCATCTGTCCGCCGCAGTCTAAGAACTGATTTTTAAGCGCCTTTTGCGCCTGCGAATGTATAACTCCCGTTACCTTCTGCAATGCGTCATAGTCCAGCAGCTCCGGGCGAATCATGCCGACAAGTATTCCGCCGCTTGCTACAAGTACAATCGTTCCAAGCTCGAACGCAGAAAGATAATACCGTTTCATTCCCACATCAGAAAACACCTGCCGTCTGTTGTCCTTCATGAGCAGCAGTCCGCTTTCGGTCCGGAACGGAATAAGGCGCTCGGATATGTACAGTGATACCGGGAGCGGATGCAGTTCTTCAAGCTTATTCTGCCGTATGTTATGGCTGTAGCTGTCAAGATCAATATTAAAAATTGTATCATCGCATTCGTATTCCTCCGCTGCATCCTCCGATACTTCCAGAAATTCAAGCGCTGAGTTTGCGCCAAGTGTGCTGTCACGGTTCAGCAGCGCCCACATCTTTCCGTCTGAAAGATACCTGTTTCCGCGCC
>JBJEIV010000433.1:0-5785 GCA_051877395.1 Candidatus Ornithomonoglobus sp. | reverse complement strand
TTGAGCATTTCGGACACAGCGAGGAATTTAAGCTATACACCTTTGTCGGAAACGATCTCGCGTCAAAGGAGGTCGTAAAAACCGACGGACAGGGACACGGCGCGCTTGCGGGCTTCTTAAAGGAGCAGGGCGTTCAGGCTGTGATCTGCGGAGGAATAGGCGAGGGCGCGAGGAGCGCGCTTGAGGCTGAGAACATATTCGTGTTCGGCGGAGTGAGCGGCGAATGCGATAAGGCGGTGCAGGACTGGCTTGACGGCACATTGCAGTACGATCCAGATATTGCGTGTACGCATCATGAGAACGGAGAGCATCACTGCGGCGGAGACAGCCCGTGCGGCTCCTGCGGCGGCTGCCATTGATAAAGAAGTTAAAATGCACAAAATCAATTTCAGATTTTGTGCATTTTTCATACCGCAAAATTCCGATAAGCTATTGACAACATGGGGTATATAATGCTATAATTTAATTGAATATATGAACAACTGCTCATATGTTCAAAATTAAAAATAAGGAGCAAAATAAAATGAAAAAGAGCTATAAAATTGATGTGGACTGCGCCAACTGCGCAAATAAAATGGAAACGGCGGCAAACAACACAGACGGTGTTGCAAAGGCTGTTGTAAACTTCATGGCGCTTAAAATGATAGTTGAGTTCGAGGAGGGCGCGGACCCGAAGGCGGTTATGCCGGAGGTGCTCAAAAACTGCCGCAGAATTGAATCGGACTGTGAGATTTTCGGTATATAATTATGAACAGGAAACAGAAAAAGGTATTACGGCGGATAATCGCGTCGGTTATAACGCTTGTTGTCTGCTGTGTTATTTCACAGCTTATCGCGCTGCCGCGCTGGGCGGAGCTTATAATGTATCTCGTTCCATACCTCATAATCGGCTATGATATACTTATAAAGGCGGGAAAGGGCATACTTAACCGACAGGTGTTTGACGAAAACTTTCTTATGTCGATCGCCACAATAGGCGCGGTCGCTCTGGGCGAGTTCAGAGAGGGAGCGGCGGTTATGCTGTTCTATCAGATCGGCGAGCTGTTCCAGAGCATTGCGGTGGGAAAGAGCCGCCGCAATATAAGCGGGCTTATGGATATATGTCCTGATTCCGCAAATATCGAGGAGGACGGCGAAATCGTTGAGGCTGACCCGTATGAGATAGAGGTGGGCAGAGAGATCATAGTAAGACCGGGCGAGAGAATCCCGATAGACGGAATAATCACCGACGGCATAACAACGCTTGACACCGCCGCGCTCACCGGAGAAAGCCTTCCCATAGACGCGGCGCCGGGTACGGAGGTGCACAGCGGCAGCATAAATATGACCGGACTTGTAAGAATACGCACCACAAAGGAATTTGACCAATCCACCGCGTCAAGGATTATGGAGCTTGTCGAGGAATCGGGCGCGAGAAAATCAAGGTCGGAAAACTTCATAAGCAAATTCGCGCGCTATTATACTCCGGCGGTGTGCTGCGGCGCCCTCGCGCTTGCTGTAATCGCGCCGCTTGTAAGGCTGGGAATAATGCGCGCAGAGCCCGAATGGGGAAGCTGGATCATGCGCGCGCTCACCTTCCTTGTAATAAGCTGCCCATGCGCGCTTGTGATAAGCATACCTCTGAGCTTCTTTGCCGGAATAGGCGGAGCAAGCAGCAAGGGTATATTAATAAAAGGCTCAAATTACCTTGAAACTCTCGCAAGGACAAAGTATGTTGTATTTGACAAAACGGGAACGATAACGCGCGGTGTGTTTGAGGTGACAGGTATTCACCATAATAAGCTGGAGGAGCAGAAGCTTCTTGAATACGCGTCGCTTGCGGAAAGCGGCTCGAACCATCCGATTGCAAGGAGCATAAGACAGGCGTGCAAAACCGCGCCGGACACTACAAGGGTGACGTCAGTCGCAGAGCTTGCCGGACGCGGTATAAGGGCGGTAATAGACGGCAGGGAAATTGCGGTCGGAAATGAAAAGCTCATGCGGGAGCTTGGTATTGAGTATCATGACTGCCACAAGGCGGGAACTCTTGTACATATCGCCATAGACGGCGGCTATGCGGGGCATATTCTGATTTCGGACGTTATAAAGCCGACCTCTCAGCAGGCGGTATCAGAGCTTAAAAGGGCGGGAATCAAAAAGACCGTCATGCTCACCGGCGACACGGCAAAAGCGGCGGAGCCTGTCGCGGCGGCTGTTGGAATTGACGAGGTTTACAGCGGACTTCTTCCGGCGGATAAGGTGGATAAGGTTGAGCAGCTTCTTAACGGCAAGGGGGCAAAGGAGGTTCTCGCTTTTGCCGGCGACGGAATAAACGACGCTCCTGTGCTTGCCCGCGCGGATGTCGGAATAGCGATGGGCGCTCTCGGCTCGGACGCTGCGATCGAGGCGGCGGACATAGTGCTCATGGACGATGATCCGCTTAAAATCGCAAAGGCGGTCAGAATTTCAAAGAAGTGCATGAGGATAGTGTATGAAACCATATATTTTGCAATCGGCGTAAAGCTTTTATGCCTTGCTCTGGGCGCGCTTGGCATTGCGAATATGTGGCTTGCGATATTTGCCGATGTCGGCGTAATGATTATCGCGGTGCTCAACGCTGTAAGAACACTGAAAGTTAAATAATGTATTTAAAAACGGCTCCGGTGATTTTTCCGAAGCCGTTTGTGTCGTTAAAAATCATTTTGCAGCCTTTGTCAGCGCCTCCGACGCGCCGCTTATGATCTCTATAAGCTCATCGGAATTATATTTGTCCTTGTTCTGGGAATAGGCGTAATACGCTCCCTGAATTTCGTATGTCAAAAGTATATTCAGTCTCATGTTGTCCTTTAATTCGGGATATTTTTCGGAAAGGACCTCGCGCATTTTAATTTCAATATTATCTATCAGCGAATGGCGGCGGCTGCCGGAGAAAATTATATCGGCAAGCGGCTGTATTTTTATGTATGCCCGAAATAAATCGGCGGTAAATTTGCCGGGATTGTCAAGAAACAGGTCGGGTCGGTCAATCGAGCTGAAAATTTCATCTATCAGCGTGCGCTCAACGTTCTCCGAGAGGTCATATATATCTCTGTAGTGCAGATAAAAGGTAGCCTTGTTTATATCGGCAAGCTCTGAAAGCTCCTTGACGCTTATTTTTTCGATCGGCTTTTTGCCGCGCAGCTTAATAAACGCGTCCCGTATGCCTTCGGTTGTTCTTTTGATTCGCAGATCCATTGTATCCTCCATGAAAATAGACAATTTGCGACAATAGTCGTATATTTGACTGTAGATTAAAATTGTCGGTTGTGTACTTTCGTTAAATCTTTTATAATTAATCATGTATATTTTATCATAAAAAACAACAGCAGTCAATTATTTCGGAGGATAAATTTTTATGGATATAAAGAGCTTTTACGGAGGATGGAATTTTGAAATATATGAATATCTCGGTGTACACAGAATGGGAAACGGCTTTGTGTTCCGTATCTATGCGCCTAATGCGGCAAGGGTAACGCTTTTAGGAGAGTTTTGCGGCTGGAAGGAGCTTGAAATGATGCCCGTGTGCGACTGGCGTTTTTTTGAGTGCTTTGCAGATAACGCTCATCCGGGGCAGCCGTACCTTTTCAGAATATATGACAAGAGCGGAAACTACGTTGACCACTGCGACCCGTACGGCTACGGTATGGAAATGCGCCCGGGACACAATTCGGTTATAAGGGAGCTTAGCGAATACCGCTTTAATGACGGCGAATGGATGGCAAAAAGAAACAACCGCATGAACGGTCCCATGAATGTGTACGAGGTGCACCTCGGCTCGTGGAAAACCAAGGAGGACGGAAGCTGGTATAACTATTCGGAAATAGCGGATATGCTCATTGAATATTGCCTCGACGCAGGCTATAACTACATAGAGCTTATGCCGATAGCGGAGCATCCTCTCGACGCGTCATGGGGCTATATGAACAGCGGCTTTTACGCGCCTACCTCGCGCTACGGAACGGCGGCGCAGCTTATGGAGCTTGTGGACAAGTGCCACAGGAACAATATCGGCGTGCTTCTTGACTTTGTTCCGGTTCATTTTACCGCCGACAGCTACGGACTACGGCAGCTTGACAGCACGGCGCTTTATGAATATCCGCATAAGGATATAGGCATAAGCGAATGGGGCAGCTGCAACTTCAACCATACAAAGGGCGAGGTCGCAAGCTTTCTTATGTCAAACGCGTACTACTGGCTTAAGGAATACCACTTTGACGGACTGAGAATGGACGCGATAAGCCGTATAATATACTGGATGGGCGATGAAAACAGGGGTGTGAACGAGAAGGGCTTGAATTTTCTGAAAACCATGAACAAGGGGCTAAAGGACAGAATACCCGACTGTATTCTCATCGCGGAGGATTCGACAAGCTTTGTAAAGGTCACCGCTCCTGTAGAATATGACGGTCTCGGCTTTGACTATAAATGGGATATGGGCTTTATGAATGACACTCTGGACTATTTCAGGACAGATCCTCTGTTCCGCGGCGGCAGCTACCATAAGCTCACATTTTCAATGATGTATTTCTACAGCGAAAACTTCATGCTCGCGCTGTCCCATGACGAGAACGTCCACGGCAAGGCTACGATAATGCAGAAGATGCACGGGGAGTATGAGGACAAGTTCCCTCAGGCGAGAGCGATGTATATGTATATGTACACGCATCCCGGAAAGAAGCTGAGCTTTATGGGCGGCGAGTTCGGACAGCTCAGAGAATGGGACGAGGATAGGGAGCAGGACTGGGATATGCTTAAATATCCGGCGCATGACGGATTCTTTGAATATATGAAGCGGCTTAATCATATGTATCTTGAGCATCCGGCGCTTTATGAGCGGGACCTCGCGGAGGACGGCTTTGAATGGCTTGAGTGTAATGCCGTATCGGAATGTATCTATGCCTACGAACGTATATCGGAAAATGAACGACTGATCGCGGTGTTTAATTTCAGCGGCGTTGACCGTGAGTTTGCAATTGAACGGTACAGGGACAGCAAAGCGGAGGTTCTTCTGAATACGGACTGGGATATATTCGGCGGCTCCGCGGAGGTTAATACGGAGATTGACCTCGGCGGCTTTGAGCTTCCGAAATTCTCTGGAATGACGATAAAGCTTACAGAATAATACGAATATGCCCGCAGACGCGCTGCGGGTCTTTTTTGTTGACTTAAATGACTGGATATAGTATAATTATGGATATGAAGGGATCTGATAATGATGAAATACAGAAAATACGCGCCGATACTGCACACGGCGTTTAGGGAAAAATATGCTGACGGACTTGTTGAGAAATACGCGAAGCACTGCGCGGATATGGGCTATTCGGGTATGTCGCTTGAGGGGAAGTCAGCGGAGCCGGCAGAGGACATCGACCGCTGGATAGCCGATTATATGGCAAACACGGAAAAAATGATAAGAGCCGCAAAGGAAAACGGCATTGACGTATGGCTTTTTGACGAGTGGGGATATCCTTCGGGAACCGCGGCGGGCAAGACAATAGCGGAGAACAGGGATTACCGCTCAAAGTGCCTGCGCATTGTCCTTGACGTGATTCTCCACGACGGAGAAGCTGTGGAATTTAAGGTAAACGACCGCTTTATAACAGCCTGTGCATGGCGGGTCGGAAGAGCGGGAACGGCGGGGGCGGCAGACGGAATAACGGAGCCTGTAGTACCTGAGGGCGGACTTCTGCGATATACCGCAAGGGGCGGAACATACCGCGCTGCGGCTGTCGTGTGGGACTACACAAGCGGCGGAACGCACGGTGTA
>JBJEIV010000432.1:0-5795 GCA_051877395.1 Candidatus Ornithomonoglobus sp. | reverse complement strand
CGCGCCTGCCGTGGGGACAGCTTTCGTATGCGGGTGGTGTCGCCTCTGCGGATTTCGCAGATGGCGCGTAAAGGCGCCCGATGATTAACATAAAGCTGTTCTTTTCCGTCCCAAGGTGCGCCGCTGACAGTCACGCCGCTTTTCCCTAAGATAAGGGAAGGTCGGTCTCCGCTGAGAATCCGTGCGCCAAGGCCGGACACCCAACTCATGGCGCGGGTGGACTTTCCGGTTCCGGAGGACGCGGTAAAGCACAAGGCCTGTCCCTCCAACTCCACGCAGGCGCTGTGCAGGGAAAGCACACCTTGTCCGATACTGGCGCACTCCAGCGCCGTGCGGATCAGAGGCAGCAGCATCTTCGGTCCGGGATCGGAATCCGTGATGTACAAAGTCAACCGATCGTAATACCGGGATACGTGCAGAGCATAATCCTTTGCGGTAGCCGGCCGGTAGAGCCAGCTGTCCCCGAGGGCAGCCACACAGATATCGCCATGTTTCTCGGCAAGCAGAGTCCCGTCAGAAGGGAAAGGTGCGTATTTGACAGTCAGCGCGCTCAGTGGCAATGCGCCGGCGCCTTTCGCTTCAAAGGCGCGGAAAGATTCAAAGGTGTATTCGCTTTCCAGCTGAATACCCGGCAGTATGTATCGCATCAGTAAAAAATGTTGGTCAAAGAATAACAGATGTGACGAGCGCAATCTCCAAAGAATCACAGATTATCCGTCGATTACAAATCGAATCACCGGAATTTTGGAATTGCTTAGCTGTCTCCTCTGTTAGTTACTAAAATTCCTGACAATTTCAGATTCCTGACAGGAACTGTCGCCGATATTTGTCCACTGGCTGGTGCAGGAGGAAGCCGCTACCTGCTCCTGATACTGGAATGTAATCTTCTCGGCGGTGGGAGTTTCATAAGTTTTCTTCATAATTAATACCTCCATAAAAAATAGTTTTTATAATTTCAGTACCCCTTCGGCAGCCATTTGCCGCGCCCAGTCGCAAACCGCAGAGCTGGCGTGGCCGATGGGCGCACCCGATGCATGTTCCGCAACGCATTGCTTGCATTTATGTCTATATTTGCAGCCCGCGCATTCCGCAGGCAGGGGAAACCTTTTAACTTGTTCATTGATACGTTTCCAACCTTCAGTAAAGGGAATTTCCAACACATTCTCGGAAACGCAGGGGAATGTATTGCAAGGGAGGAGCCGTCCATCCCAGGAAATGCAGAAGCTGCTTCTTCCGGCGCCGCATCGGACACCGTATTCCGCGCTGCCGTCCCCTCCGGACTCTGGGAGTAGCTCCTCCGCACAGGTCTCCGGGACGGCTTTTCCGTCCAAAAGCATCTGCTGCTTCAGCATCCGAATATACAGGTCGATCCCTGCGTCATGCCACTGCCGGCCGGTACCCTCCCGGGGAGCCAACAGACCGCTGTTAATGCGGCAGGGAAGCCCCAGAGAATAGATCAGCCGAATCACAGCCTCACCGTCCTCCATAAAGGCGTTGGGTGTCACAGCAACGGTCAGAGGAAGCTTCGCATCCCGCAGCCGCTTGATGTTTTCCATGACTTTGGAAAACGCTCTGTGCCCGGTAACCCGCTCATAGGCATCTTCACCGGCACCGTAGAGGGTAATCTGAATGGAAGCCGGAGGATTTTTCCGGAGAAAATCCGTCATTTCCCGATCCATCAAAATGCCGTTCGACAGGATGCCCGTTTCAATTCCCTGTTCACGGAGGAACAGATACAGTTCACGGAAGCCGGGATAGGTCAGACATTCGCCGCCGGTGAGGGTGGCATACATCATGCCCGCATCAATAGCCTGCTGTATCAGGCTTTTCCAGGTTCCTATACTCAGCAGGGACGCCCCCTGCATCTGTTGTTTGTTCAGATGCACATAGCACATCTTGCAGTCTAAATTGCACAGCGGTGTCAATTCAAAGCTGCCGCTGATGGGGATATCCCGTTCTCTGGCACGAAATGTCAGATATTTGCGAACAGCATGATAGCGCCGGTGATCCCGGATACCTTCCTGATCCAGCTGCGCAAGCAGCGCGGCAAGCGACGATGGCAGCGCATTGTTTTCGATAAAGGTCGCCTCCCAAAGATGTAGGCTTCCTCTGCGCCAATGCAGAGAATGTTACATCAATCGAAATTTTTTTTCATTATATCACGGAACGCTTAAAAAATCAAGTAGTTTTTGGTAAAATTAATCAAATTGCCGAAAATTGGTGTTTTATGGGACTAATCGCTTTGTAATTCTGCCGAATGCGAACTCATGGAGCAGATGCTTTTGTGAGTAATCAAAAGATATTGCTTGACGCAAAGGACACAATATGATAGAATAAAAGCTAAGCATTATGCTGTTTGGTGAAAATGGAGCGCGGCGTAAGACGGAGGAACAATACCATGGAGAAATACACACTTACAACTGAAGAAATGTCCGATGCCCTACAGGAGACGCTGCGGGACGGCGGCTGCTTTCCGCTGGGGATTACCGGCTGTAGTATGCAGCCGTTTCTGCGCCACGGCAGGGACATTGTTTGGCTTCGGAATTTCCATCCGGAAGCTTGCAAAATAGGTACGATCCTGCTGTTCCGCAGGCAAAATGGACGGTTCGTGCTTCATCGGGTGCGCAAGCGTCTGCCCGGCGGCTATCGTATGAACGGTGATGCCCAAACATGGTGTGAAGATATTAAGGCGGATCAGGTTGTGGCAGAAGCTTATCAGATTCAGCGCAAGGGCAAGACCGGTTCCTGCGGTTGCCTGCGATGGAAGCTCCGGGATTTTCTCTGGTTTCCCACCAGACCGATTCGCCCGTTCCTGTTCCGGGCCGGCCATTACCTGAGACGAATTATCATTAAATTACGGAATGCTATACAGATTACTGTTATATCGGAGCGGGGAACGGGATAAATATGGGCAAAATACACAATAATATCGGAAAATTTTCTATATTCAGTTTCTGAAAAACTTGTTGATTTTGGAAATTTGTTATGTTATAATGATTTTATTCAGCGAGAAAGCTGTTGTTTTTTGGTTGCAGCTCTTATCGCTTGAAAGGTAGCCGTATTTCAGAACGTTAATTGTACAGCATAGCGGGGGTGCTTTTATGAACATTGCATTTATAGCGCATGATAACAAGAAAGAGCTGATAGCACAGCTTTGTACTGCTTATGAAGACATCCTGAGTAAACACAATCTATTTGCAACAGCTCCCACGGCAAACGTAATAATGAAGAACAGCGGTTTGAAGGTGCGTAAGTTCTTGTCCGGATATGATGGCGGGGATGTACAGATCGCTTCCAGAGTGGCATATGGTGAAATCGATCTTGTCATATTTATTATGGATCATGATGACGACTGCGCTAATGACAGTGATGTTTCTGTTCTGATGAGGCAGTGTGATATTCATAATGTTCCCATTGCGACTAACATTGCCACAGCGGAGATTATGATTCATGGTCTGGAGCACGGCGATTTTGCATGGCGCGATATCATAAGAAACAATTAAGGATATAATTGCGGCAGAAGGGCATTGAAAGCTCTTTTGCCGTTTTTTTATCAAATATCTATTGTAATATTCGTGGATTTGTGTTACAATATGATTTGATATTTTATGACAGGACAAGGAGGATGACCATGCGGGACACAATATTGAATATTGTAGGAATTGCCGGAGATGTGGTATGTCTCGGATTCCTTATTGTTATCCTTGTGAGAATGTATAAAAACAAGCAAAAGAAATAATTTAAGAGGTGAAATTTTATGGGTATATTTGGCGGCGGATATATGAAGGAAGGTCCGGGCATTGATAAAAATGCTCCTAAGAAAAAGGGTGTATTCCTTTATATTGACATAGTTTTCAGAAAATTCATGGACCTTATGGGAACCGGCTTTATGTGCTTTATTATAAGTCTGCCGTTTCTCGCGTTTACATATGTGGTTCTTGCAAGCTTTATTATGAACGGACTGGGTATCAGCGCCGCGATAGAAAGCACGGCGCAGAGTATGGCGGGTGAAGGCGCGGATGCCGAGGAAGTGGCGCAGGTGCTGTATTTTTCAATGCGCTCGATGATTACAATTATTGTGTATAACTTTTTCGGCTCGGGTCCGGTTTCGGCATCATACGCGTTCATAACAAGGTGCTTTACGAGGGGTGAGCATGTATGGAAGATGAGCGACGGCTGGGACAAGTTTAAGGAAAATCTGAAGCAGACGATCGCGCTGCTTATTCTGGATATAGTTGTAATATCACTAGCTTCAAACGCGATCTCCTTTTATTCGGCGCTTGCGGCGGCAAACACGGGGGCAATGGCAACGCTGCTGACAGCGGCGCAGTGCTTTACTGCCGTTATACTTGTTCTCTATATGATGATGCATATATATATCTATCAGATCATGGTTACATATGAGTGCAGCTTTATTGATCTTATAAAATCGTCAATTACAATAGCGATAGCAAAGCTCCCGATGAGCGTGCTGCTTACTGCTGTTACGGGCGCTGTAATATTTGCGCTTCTCGGAATGATTACAAATCCGAGGATCGGCATAATTATATATGCCGTGCTCGGTCACATTGTGCTGCGTTATCCGCTGGAGTTCTATGCTTCACGCGTTATTGAAAAAAACATAAAGGCGGTAAAAAAGCAGGAAAAGAAGAACAGAGCGAAAATTACTTATCTTGACGCAGAATAATTCTATTGGGGAAGTAAGGGTTTCATGATATTAGGAAATTTTGATGTTGCCGTAATCGGCGGCGGTCACGCGGGCTGCGAGGCCGCATTGGCATCTGCAAGGCTCGGTATGAAAACCGTGATGTTTTCAATCAGCCTTGACGCTATAGGAAATCTTCCGTGCAATCCGAGTATAGGCGGAACCGCAAAGGGACATCTGGTACGCGAGGTGGACGCTCTGGGCGGCGAGATGGGAAAGGCGGCGGACGCGTCCTTTATACAGTCAAAAATGCTTAACCGCGGAAAGGGTCCTGCGGTTCATTCGCTGCGCGCGCAGATAGACAGAAAAACCTATCACCGCGAGATGAAGCGCCGCGTTGAGGAGCAGGAAAATTTACAGGTAAAGCAGGCGGAAATTGTTGATATAAGGGTTGAGGACGGTCATGTATGCGGAGTTGTGACTCATACCGGCGTTGAATACGGATGCCGCGCGGCAATAATAGCAAGCGGAACATATCTTAAAGGCAAGATTTTAATGGGCAGCTATTCAAGAGAAAGCGGCCCTGACGGAATGTTTCCCGCAAATGAGCTGTCGGATAATCTGCGCAGACTCGGCATTACGCTTCGCCGCTTCAAGACAGGCACACCGGCGAGAATACATGCCGATACGCTCGATTATGATAAAATGCTTGTCGAAACCGGCGATGATGAGATCGTGCCGTTTTCCTTTGAAACGGAGGAGCCGGGAGAGAATAAGGTAAACTGCTGGCTGGTTTATACCAATGAAAAAACGCATAAAATAATAATGGATAATCTTGAGCGGAGCGCGATGTACGGCGGTCTTGTCGAGGGTGTAGGTCCACGGTACTGCCCATCTATTGAGGACAAGGTTGTGCGCTTTAACACGCGGCCGCGGCATCAGCTTTTTATTGAGCCGATGGGGCTTGACACTAAGGAAATGTATGCCCAGGGTTTTTCCACAAGCCTCCCTGAGGATGTACAGCTTGAAATGTACAGGAGCGTTGAGGGTCTGGAGCACTGCGAGATCATGAGGAGCGCGTATGCGATAGAATATGACTGCTGCGATCCCACGGAGCTTTACGCTACATTGGAATTTAAGGTGATAGAGG
>JBJEIV010000431.1:0-5802 GCA_051877395.1 Candidatus Ornithomonoglobus sp. | reverse complement strand
ATCTCCGCCTTGCCGTCAAGGTCGAAGTCATATACCAAAAACTGCGTATAATGCGCCCCGCCGCGTATATTTCTTCCGAGATCTATTCGCCAGAGCTTTGTGCCGTCAAGCTTATACGCGTCAAGATACACATTTCCCGTAATTCCGGAGTTTGAGTTATCCTGCGGGTTTGCATCCCACTTTATTACTATTTCATATTCACCGTCACCGTCAAGGTCGCCGCATGAGGCGTCGCCGGCGGCATAGGAATAGCTTGTTTCCTCATCTACAACAAAATCCGCAGGCTTGTCAAGCTGTATGTCGAAATAGCTGTTGTCCCGCGGCGTAACCGCCCCGCACTGCTCCCCGCCTTCAGGGGCTACGGTGTAGCTGTCCGATACCGTTCCGCTTTTATCTATATAGTTTGTGCTGTTATCAACCGTTGCAATAAGTGTTCCGTTCTTATACACCTTAAAACCGGGCGCGCCTGCAATATTCCCAACGCTTGCTTCATCACCGTTAAGACGCCACGACAGAAATACACCGTCATCTGTTTTCACCGCCACAAGACCGCGGTCAAGCTTTTCCATATGCCTTGTATGGTCTTGTCCGTCATAATTATAGCTTATCTCCACAGTAGCCGCTTCATCCGCCGATACTGTAACCGCTACGATCCCCATTGATGTAACTGCCGTCGCCGCAGCAAGCAGCGCTGATAATTGCTTCTTCATTATGTATAATCCTCCCATACTAATATCTGTTTCATTATATCATATTTTGGAGGTCAATACAATTAAATTTTTATGCTCTTTATACAAAAAAACAGTGCTTTACTGCTACGCATTACAGATACTTCGCGTTCATACAATATCCGTAGGATTAGCCGAGGAATATTTATTGACATCGGAGGTCGTATATGCTATAATATTGTCGAATAAAGAGAACTGCGCGGATGGCTTACAGTATCTGAAAGCCATCCGTATGTGATTGAGAGGAACGAACATAAGATGAATTGTTCAGACGAATATAAAGAGCTGATATGCCAATCACCCGAGCGCGCAAAAAGGGACGCGGCTGCGATGAGAGCCGCGCTGGAAAATTCGACAGCGCATTATCACGGCAATACGGTACATACACTGTATATTCCGCAGATGTACACGCAAAAGGATTATGACCGCTTTAAGGAGATTGCCGACAGTATCTGTAGAATTCTTGATAAGATTATAAAGGAATATATAAAAAACCCCGAATACAGAGAGCTTTTCGGATTTGGTGACAGGATAAATGAGCTTATTCTGCGCCCGTCGCTTTATGAATGCTTAATACCCGTCATGAGAATTGATTTATTCTATAACCATGAAACAGGCGGCTATAAATTCTGTGAATTCAACACCGATGGCTCGAGCGGTATGAATGAGGACAGGGAGCTTAACAATGTTTTCCGCGCCTCGGAGGTGTTTGGGAAATTGTGTGAAAAGCATAAAATCACAGTCTTCGAGCTGTTTGATTCCTTTACGGAGGAATTTACAAAAATATACAAAGCATCCGGAAGATATAGGGAAAACGCTCACGTTGCAATTGCGGACTTTATGTCAAGCGCGTCCGTGGAGGAATTTGAAGAATTTAAAAAATCCTTTGAAAGGCAGGGCTACAGCTGCGAAATATGCGATATATACAGTCTTAAACGGAAGGACGGGCGGCTGATCGCTCCGTCGGGTCGAGCAGTTGACGCGGTATACCGCAGAGCGGTGACCTGTGATATTTTATCCGCGTATGATGAGATTCTGCCGTTTATAGAGGCGGCAAAGAACAATGAGGTTGTGCTTATAGGCGATTTTAAAACGCAAATTGCTCATAATAAGCTTATATTTGAAATCATGCACGATGATATGACAAAGAGAATTTTAACCGATGAAGAAAATTCCTTTATACGGGAGCATATTCCAAAAACCTATAAGCTGACTGCGGAAAACATCAAAAAATATGACATAGAAAAGAACCGCTGCAGCTGGATTGTAAAGCCTGCCGATTCGTATGCGTCAAAGGGCGTATTTGCCGGTATTGAGGCTAAAACGGACCAGGAGTGGATCGAATTTATAAAAAAGCATGCCGATACCGACTATCTTATGCAGGAATATATACATCCGTATGAAACGGAAAACATAGATTTGCTTTGGGACGAAAATGCATGTTTTGCAAAGTATTGCAATATTACCGGCTTATTTATATACAACGGCAGACTCCGCGGCCTGTACTCTAGAGTATCAAAAACCGGCATCATTTCAACACAGTATAGCGAAATGACTCTGCCTACCGTTCTTGTGGATTAGGCTCCCGGCGCAGTTTGTTGCCGACATGGTCTGTATCCGGTTCGGGTATGCGATTTCACATATATTCTAGTAGCTGTCAGTCTCTATTATGTGTACGCAATTTTGGATTTATTTGCAAGAAAAACAGTTTCTTACAAAATATCAAACCATATTAATACACAGCTTGCTATACATACTCTCAATATCGCATTAAATACAAGAGATGTTCATACCGGGCTTATATTTCACACGGACAGAGGCTCTCAGTTCACAGCTAAAGATTTCAGACAGCATCTTGATGCCTTAAATATTGTACAGTTATTTTCTGCTAAAGGATAGGCACTGTAGCCGTCAGCAATGAATTTAAAGCCTTCCGGTAATTTTCCTTTAAAGTTACGGAAAGCCATACGCATAGCGAGGATACAAGGACCCACACCCCGGTTGTTTGATACCTGATAGCCAAGAATAGTACGTTTTAGGGCATCTATGATAAACCAAACGTAACCTTTAACCCCTCCTACCTTTATGTAGGTTTCATCAGCGGTCATTGTAGCAGAAGGGTTTTGATTTATATTGATATTTTCATTAGTATATAATTACTGATAAATCACAATAAACTTTGCTGTCGGTGTCGATGATACTTATATTATACTGCTCCGGTTTTGTATCCGGCAAATAAACTCACGACAAAAGAGTCTGATTTTGTCTATTGACCTTATCAGACTCTTGTAGTATCATAGTAAAGGCTCCGTCGGCGGAGCAATAATGCCATATGCGCCATTTTATCATAAGAATGCTCAAAAACAGCTTGTATCCTTCGCAGAATTTGTTCAGCTCATTTCCAATACAGGCAGCCATTCCGCTGTAGTCCCGGGAAACATCGCCCAATTCCAGCCGTCATGAGAGAAACCGGAGCTTTTCATATCACCTTTAAAAATTTCAAGGTAACCGTAAGAAATATATCTTCCGTACAGATTATCAGCGGTGTACAACTCCATTGCCCCAAGGATATTTTAAAAAGCCTTTTACAGATGCCATAAAGCCGTTTTCGCGGTGAAACGCAGCGCACGCCCTGGTCATGGTAAGCTGTCCGGTACGTTTTTTATATTTATCGGTATCGTCGGTGCATTTCTCTCATACATCAAACAACACTTTATCAATCTCCCTGTTTCCGTCCGGATGCCTTCCCGCCATTGATATGGGATACACACGTTTTTCGGTATAAAAAATCATATTCCCGATAACCTTGTTTATCCTCTCCGCGGCAGCCGCGGAAATCTCGTAGGAGGTGCCGCTGAGAGAATAAATTACCGGCATAAGCCCGGTCAGACCGTCAGAGGCATATGCTGTATAATGATTGCCGTGATGATACATGCTTCCGTCAGGCTTTAAAAGTCCTAGTAAACCGTTCGTATACACCGTAGCGCGCTTTATCCAATCACTCACCGCCTGCATATATTCATCAGTCCCCGAAAGGAACGCGTATATTAGAAATGCCTGCGAGCGGGGATTGTAAGTATCCGCCGTTGTAATTTCCGCGGGCTCAAAAACAGTGCCGAAGCCGGAGAACCAGCATATCGCCTTTGACACAGCGTCGAAAAGCCCCTCGCGGCACAGCTCTTAATCTGTTATAACTATTCCCTGTGTGTCGCTCGACGCGGTAACCCCGTTATAGGTAACGCTGCCGCCGTCTGACGAATAAAATACTGCATTATTCTTCCGTCTGTATAGACCGCATGAGTGTCACTGCTGTTTTCAATTACCGTAAAATCAGGCGCAGACTTAAACGTCTGCAGCCATTGGCATACTCAAAATAATGAACTGTGACAAGCTTTTCTACAATGAAATCATCCTTTAACGCAACAGCAACATATTCCATGCTTAATCACCTTACCTGATATGATTATAAAGCATAAAATTTTAAAAGTAAATATTTCTTTTGTTGAAATGTCTGATTACAAACATATTTACCTTATTTTGTATTATTATAAGTGCAATTTACACTATACTTCATTCAAACCCGTCTAATCTTTTATAAAAAACCAAAATATCTTACAAAAAATAACATTTGTGATATTAAATTACTTTTTTGTTTTTTATCCAGATGTATAAAATATCTGATTTTATAGTTAATTGACTTGATTTTGTATTTTAATTTCGGAAGCATTATGTTATAATATGTTTATCAGATTTAGTGTTATTCAAGAGGAGAATTTTGAAGGTAAGTAAAGCAACATTAGTTGATACAAAAGTTTTCATCGTCCCGAATATTCCGGCACGATAGAGGTTGAGTGACAGTCCGATGAAGCAACAAACAGAAGACTTTACCGAAAGGAGCATACAAATATATGACAGCATTAATTTTATTTATCATCAGCTGCGGCGCATCTGTAGTCGGCGCGATAACGGGAATAGGCGGCGGAATCATCATAAAGCCGCTTGTTGACGCGGCGGGGCTTCTCACGCCCGACACGGTAAATTTCTTATCCGGCTGCACCGTTCTGGCAATGTCGGCGGTTTCGGTCATGCGCAACAGAAGCACAGGCTTTAAAATAGACAACAGACGCACTCCGTACCTTGCCGTCGGCGCGGCTGCCGGCGGCTTCTGCGGGAGACTGGCATTCCGCAGTATGATGACGCTTGTCAGCAGTACACAATCCGTAACCGTATTTCAGAATATCATCATTCTTTTGCTTACTGCCATCGTACTGTGGTATGAGCTGTACAGCTCAAAGTTCAGAACTTTCAATATTAATTCTCATGCGGTCATAACCTGCATAGGTCTTGCTTTGGGTATAATATCCTCATTTCTCGGGATTGGCGGAGGTCCGATAAACATTATGCTTCTGGGATTCCTATTCTCTATGAAAGGCAAGGAGCTGACGGTCAATTCACTGTTGATAGTGCTTTTTTCACAGATAAGCGCTTTGGGGTGTACCATTTTCTTGGGAGTACCCGGATTTGAGCCGGCATGGCTTCTTGTTATGGTATTCGGCGGCATTTCGGGCGGCATTATCGGCAACGCTGTTCTGCGCCGGATTTCGGTAAAAAATATGGAGTATGTTTTCCGCGCTCTCTTAGCGGTGATTATGGCTGTCTGTATCTATAATATAGCGGTCTGAACCATACCCTTACCATAAATGACTTATGTTCAGCCCTTCACACAAGTCCCTCGGAGCTTAAACGCATATTCAGGGAATACACAGGACTCGGTGTTATCACCTGTTTTTGGAATATGCGTATTAAACACGCAAGTCCTGTGACCTTTCCGTCCTCAAGCTTGATTTTCTCCATATCCAGAAGCGTCCTCGCCACCTTGCCGCCTTTTACGCCCGTTTTACTGAGTGCGCTGTCAATCGCATAGCTGAGCTTCAAGCTGTCGATCTCCTTGTTCGTAAGTGGAAAATAATATAGCGTACACAATAAAACCCGGAGCTTTCGCCCCGGGCTTTATCATACATGAAATTTTTCTATCATTTTATCCGACCACGGCAGAAGATTATCCGTAATCTTT
>JBJEIV010000430.1:0-5819 GCA_051877395.1 Candidatus Ornithomonoglobus sp. | reverse complement strand
TACAAAAAATAATTTAATTTTTTTATGTTTTACCTATTGACTTTTTATAGTTGGTATTTCTGTATTTTTGTTTAAACGCAAACAGACGGGAGAGATATTCCCCCGCCGGTAAGCCCGCCGAATACTTATTTAAAGCTGCCGACCAATTCAACATAATTTGTTCCGGCTGTGTCCTCTCCGAGGAATTTGCCCGTAAAGGTGCAGGCGGCCTCGTATTTATCCTCTCCCATAGGAGATACAATCTCCTGTTCGAGAAGTCCGCGCACCTTAACGTCAAAGTATGAGTCGATTGACGGAAATTCAATATGATAGCTTGTGGGATAAATCTGTCCTGTCTTTCCTGTAAAGAAATCTCCCTCTCCCTTTTCGAGCGGCTCCATGTCAACTACCATATGCGCTCCCTTAGGTGAAAGTATTGTTGCCCACGCATATTCCTCTCCGTCATGCACCACGATGTCCCAAAGGCTTATTCTGTAGCCGTTATCAAGCTGGAGGTTCATCCACTTCCACTTAAAGTTTCTGTCGTAAAATACCGAGCTTGTGTCAACCCATTCTCTGTCAAGCCATGCGTTTCCGCTTACCTCAAGCTTCTCGCCGTTTAAAAGCAACGTACCCTTTGCCTGCAAATACGGCAGTGAGAACTGTCCTGATTCTCCGCCCTTGCCGAAGAACGGGAATTTGCCTGTCGCGCAGTTATAGAGCACCGGCGCGTCCTGATCCATTACAAGCGTTATTTTTCCTAAGCCGTCCGGCAGCTCCGACTCCATTTCAACGTGCTTTTTGTTTCCGCGCAGATATGAAACGGGAGTGGTTACGTCCATGTCCTCACCCTTCTTATGGGTAAACTCCGCCTCTGTGAAGGAGTCCTCCTTTGAGCAGTAGGTGTTCCTTGTGAAATCGGTCATTGATATAATGCTGAGCGCGATCGGATAACCGCTTTTGTTTGCCTTGTCCGAATTCATGCACATGATGTGAAGCATAAGTCCAAATTCGCGTCCGTCGCTGCTTTTAAGCTCCGCCGCCACGAACTGACTGTCCGCGTCATGCCCGTCCTGCATTCCGAAATCTGTTTCCGCCTCAACATATGTAGGCACACCCTTAATCATCTTTGGGACAATGTGCTTGCTGTTGGAGCCGCTGAGCCATTGTTTTTCATTGCTCATAGCAAATCATTCCTTTCTGAAATATAATATTTTATGTTAATAATATCCGCCGCTTATATAAAACAATAGCAGACATCATTACAGCCGAGCATCAAACAATCCGCAGAATCCGCGGAAGCTGTCGGATCCTTGTCCTGTTATGCTTGACAAATCTCTTTATAAATATTATAATATACACGTGTATAATTTACAACAAACAGATGATTTTTTATTGCCGCGAGTTAAACAGTTTCAACAAATATGTTGCATTAACGGGAAACTAAGGAGATGATTTTATGGCAAATGAAAACCAGAGAATTATGCTTACAAAGCGCTTGCTAAAGGAGGCGCTTCTGAAGCTTATGGCAGAGAAAAATATACAGAAAATTTCGGTCAGCGAGCTGTGTCAGTCTGCCGGAATTAACCGCTCAACATTTTATAAGCATTACGGAAGTCAGTATGATGTGCTCAGGGAGCTTGAAATAGACACGGTAAATAAAATAGAGGAGGTTCTGGAAAAAAAGAATCCTAAAAACTCAATTCCCAAAAAGGTAGAAACAATGTGCGAGTTCTTTCAGGAAAACAAGGCGGTCTCAAAAATACTTTTTCAAAATAATACCGCAAACGATGAATTTGCGAATTTCCTGTTCAACATTCCTCAGATGCGCGATATTTATGATATGCTTCCCGACAGACATGACGCGGCAGCAAAGGATCTGCTTATGACCTTTTTAATTAACGGCTCATACAGCATCATCCGCAAATGGCTGCTGGAGGACTGCCCCAAAACGCCTAAGGAAATGGGCGAGATGGCATATGAAGTGGCGACAAGGGGCTGGACGTCTTAATGGCTTTGTTTTTCCTCCAAGGGAATTAAATCGGAATTTGCTTGTTTTGAGGCAATGCCCGGGCGCTCCTCTTTCGTAATATAATCCGCTTAATGCAAGCTGCCGTATCCTTTATTATAATCTTATTTTACAGATGTATCAAACAAATCGTCAAAATTTTTCACATTTTGTTCACTACAAGAAACTTATGAGTTTTTTCGGAAAGATGCAACATTTTCATGCCTTGAAAAGTGTTATTTGTGAAACCGATTTTATATCAAAAAATCAAACGGAGGTAAATAATTTTATGAAAAAGACAAAAATTCTATTATTGGTTCTCGTTGGTATACTGACGGTACAGAACACTGCGTCTCTTGCAATGACAAGCAGTGCCTGCGGCATTAACAATTACGCATCAAAGCTTTATGAGCCGACGGCAAACGCTGCTGCGGCGGACGCAGAACCGACACATAAGGAAAAGTCCGACACGCTTTTAAAGCTCGGCATCGTGACGAGCGAGCAGATCAAGGACGAGACAAGAACAATCACCTATGACGATGCGGTTCTCTCTCTGGCGCGATATGGTTGGTACGATGAGAATAACACGGACATGACTCCTATGAAGTGGCTGGATGAAATCTCCGGGATCACCGCGAACGGCAACAGGATCGAGCTTAAGTCCGGCAAGGAGGCAATAACCCTCGGCGAGTTTGCCGACTGGTGCCTGCTCGCGGCAGGGTATTTCACAGTCTGCTTCCCCGACAGAACGGCTCTCGCAGCCGAGAAGAGACTGACGACCGACAATGATAAGGCGGAGAACAAGGTCACGGTTGAACGGTTCATCGATATGCTCTATACGACAATGACGCTGCCGATTTGTGTCGCGAACAATGTCGGCATGGACGTGTCAACAAACGAAATATGGGTTGATTATATAATTTTCGACGGACACGCGAAGGAAAACGGCGGGGGAAGCTATCCGTATGAGACGAGACTGTCGGAGATGCTTGACGACGGCTCCGGCGATGAGGATAAGAAACCCGGCGGCACTTCCGTAAGCGGCACAAGGAAAATTGAGCTGACGACGGAAGGAAAAATCGCAAATCTGCAGGAGCTTGGAATCATCGCAAGGGCAGACGATTTAAGGCTCCCCGACAAAGTATCAAGAGCGGAGACCGCAAAGATACTTTCCGCCATCATGGGATATTCCGATAATGAGCCTTCACGCAGGATTCTGACCTTCAAGGATATGCCCTCAAGCCACTGGGCATTTGGCTATGTGGAAAACGCATATGCCTCCGGCGTAATTGACGGCGACGATTACGGCTTCTTTAACCCCGATGACAACGTGACCTATGCTCAGATGTGCAAAATGCTTGTCTGCGCTCTCGGCTACGGCAATTATGCTGAAAATATCGGCGGCTATCCGCATGGATACATTAGTGAAGCTATGACGCTCGGACTTAACAAGGAGCTTGACGGTGCCGCCGCAGATGAGGAGCTTTCGCGTCTTGATGTGATGCTCATGGCATATAATACCCTTGACGTTCCGCTTTGTTTTATCGACTCATATGAAACCGCGGAAACCCCCGATGGCAAGGTCATGGTGCCGGTATTTAAGCTTGCGGACGGAAAAGACGTTGATTTTTGTTCTTTCAGAACAAGGCTTGAAGAAAATGAATAAATACATACCCGTCCGCTTTGTGGGAGAAGCATTAGGTATTAAAGTAAACTGGCAGAGTTATTAAATCACACGCAAAAGAACCGGCGCAGCTAAATGCTGTGCCGGTTCGGTTTATTTAAGCAGCTCATACACCTCATGACGCAGCTCATAGTCCGATTCAAACAGTCCGCGGATTGCGGAGGTTCTCGTTTTCGCGCCGCGGGACTTTATTCCGCGCGCGGTCATGCAGCTGTGCTCGCCCTCAACGATTACTATGACGTCCTCTGTGCCGCATACCTTCTGCATAATATCAGCAATATCTGCGCATATGCGCTCCTGAAGCTGCAATCGCTTGCTTACCATATCGCATATTCTTGCGATTTTTGAAAGTCCTATAACCTTACCGTTCGGTATATAGCCGACATGGCACTTCATGTTGTACATCAGCGCGAGATGATGCTCGCAGTAGCTGAACACCTCAATATCCTTTACAAGCACAAGGTCGTTTGAATGCACGTCCTCAAAGCACTTATTGAACATATCCGCAATCTCATCGTTTGTATAACGCATACCCTCAAATACCTCGTCATACATTCTCGCAACCCTGTCCGGAGTTTCCTTTAAGCCCTCGCGCTCAGGATCATCTCCCAGCGCCTCTATTATGGCGCGTATCGCGTCCTTTATTTTTTCATGGTCAAATTCTTTTTTCATGATTATTCACCCTGTTTTTCTTATAAATTACCATAAGTCCTTTAAGCAGCAGATCATTATCATATATGACCTCCTTCTTACATAACGGCGTTACAAGCCCCGCAAGCCCGCCTGTCGCAACCGCGGTACACTTATAGCCAAGCTCCTCCTCTATTCTCTCTATACATCCGTCAATTCCCGACGCGGTATAGTTCATTATGCCGCTCTTCATACATTCCGCAGTGTACTTTCCGACAATATGCTCCGGTGTTTCAAGCTGTATCTTCGGCAGCTGCGCCGCGCCGCTCACAAGGGCATCAAGAGCGGTTCTCATTCCCGGTATGATCATACCGCCGCAATAGTTTCCGTCCTTATCTATTACCGACATTGTGGTCGCGGTACCCATATCGATTATTATAAGCGGCGCGCTGTAATAATTAATTCCCGCTACCGCGTCAACAACAAGGTCCGAGCCGAGCTGCGCCGGATTGTCGGTCAATATCCGCAGTCCTGTTTTTATTCCGGGGCCCACAACAAGAGTATCGATATGGAGCAGCTTTTTTACTGCCCTCTTTATAACCCCTGTTACCGACGGTACAACCGAGGACATTATCGCGCCCTCGATCTCCTGCTTGTCTATATTGTGTATTTCTATTATGGTTTTAAGCTGAATTGCGTATTCAAGATCGGTCGCTCTGTGATTTGTCGATACTCTTTCGTTAAAAAGTATTCTGTCATTTCTTATGCAGCCGATCACTATATTTGTATTTCCTACGTCTATTGCAAGTAACATTTTGGTATATTCCTTCCTTCCCAAGCTACATTATATCACGACCAAGGTTTAAAATCAATCCGTAATCGCTCATTTTTTCAATGGGTTTTTCATCAAAAATCATTGATTTATAGGAATATTATATAAAATTTTAAAGAATGAGAAAAAAATCACAATTTTTAGTAGACAAATTCAAAATTTATGTTATAATATAAGAAGTAGATATATGTTGTCTATGACTGCTATATAACATTATTTTAAATCAAACAGGAGGAGATTCCAATGGCAAAAAAGTATTGTTACCTCTTTACAGAGGGTAATGCGAACATGAGAGAGCTTCTCGGCGGTAAGGGCGCAAACCTCGCGGAGATGACCAACATAGGTCTTCCGGTTCCGCAGGGCTTCACAATCACTACAGAGGCTTGTACTCAGTACTATGAGGATGGCAGAACAATCAATCCCGAAATCATGGCTGAAATCGACGAGTACATCGGAAAGATGGAGGAGATTACAGGCAAGAAGTTCGGTGATAAGGAGAATCCGCTTCTCGTATCGGTTCGTTCAGGCGCAAGAGCGTCAATGCCGGGTATGATGGACACAATCCTTAACCTTGGTCTTAACGAAGACGTTGTTGAGGTTATCGCTAAGAAGTCAGGCAACCCGAGATGGGCTTGGGACTGCTACAGAAGATTTATCCAGATGTACTCCGACGTTGTTATGGAAGT
>JBJEIV010000429.1:0-5833 GCA_051877395.1 Candidatus Ornithomonoglobus sp. | reverse complement strand
AAATTATGCAAGGAGGAGATATCCAATGATAAAAAAAGAAGATGTATTGAAGCAGCTTACAGACTGTGGTCTTGTTGCGGTTGTTCGCGCAAACAGTGCAGAGGAGGCTATAAAGATCAGTGACGCTTGTCTTGCAGGCGGCTGTAACGGTATTGAGCTTACCTTCACTGTTCCGGGTGCGGATAAGGTTATTGCAGCGCTCGCCCAGAAGTATCCTAACGGAGAGATGATGCTCGGCGCAGGTACGGTTCTTGATCCGGAAACAGCAAGAACAGCAATACTTGCAGGCGCTAACTTTATCGTATCACCGGCATTCAACCCGGAAACTGCAAAGCTTTGTAACCGTTACAGAGTACCGTATATGCCGGGCTGCGCAACAATTACAGAGGTTCTCACAGCTATGGAGGCCGGCGCTGATATAGTTAAGATATTCCCGGCAGACCTTTTCGGACCGACAATTATCAAGGACATCAAGGGACCGCTTCCGCAGGCTCAGATGATGCCGACAGGCGGCGTAAACGCTGATAACGTTGGCGAGTGGATCAAGGCAGGCGTTGTAGCAGTAGGCGCAGGCTCGTCACTTACAAAGGGCGCTAAGACAGGCGACTATGCGGCAATCACAGAGACAGCAAAGAAGTTTATCGCAAACATCAAGGCTGCGCGCGCAGAGCTTGCTAAATAATTTACACTAAGTAACAGACCGGACATCAGTCCGAATGAAAGGGGAAAATATTAACTATGGCAAAAGTAGTAACAATGGGTGAAATCATGTTAAGATTGTCAACACCCGGCAATCAGAAGTATATTCAGGCAACACAGTTCGACATCAACTATGGCGGCGGTGAGGCAAACGTTGCAGTATCACTTGCCAACTATGGTCATGATGCAGAATTTGTAACAAAGGTTCCGGCAAACCCGATCGGCAAGTGCGCAATCGCAGCGCTCAGAAAGTACGGCGTAGAGACAAAGCACATCGCTGAGGGCGGCGATAGATTAGGTATATATTTCCTTGAGACAGGTGCTTCAATGCGTCCGTCAAACGTTACATATGACCGCGCTAATTCATCAATCGCGACAGCTACAGCGGCTGATTTCGACTTTGACGAAATCTTCGAGGGTGCAGACTGGTTCCACTTCACAGGTATTACTCCTGCTGTATCAGACCTGGCAGCTGAGGTTACAGAGCTTGCTTGTAAGGCGGCAAAGGCTCACGGCGTAACAGTTTCAGTTGACCTCAATTTCAGAAAGAAGCTCTGGTCATCAGAGAAGGCTCAGAAGGTTATGACAAACCTCATGCAGTACGTTGATGTATGTATCGGTAATGAGGAGGATGCTGAAAAGGTTCTCGGTTTCAAGCCGGGTGAGACAGATGTAACATCAGGTGAGCTTGAGATGGCAGGCTATCAGGATATCTTTAATCAGATGTGTGATAAGTTCGGCTTCAAGTTCGTTATTTCATCACTCAGAGAGTCATTCTCAGCTTCACACAACGGCTGGTCAGCTTGTATCATGGACGGTGAGTCAAGAGAGTTCTATCGCAGCAGAAGATACGAGATCAACCCGATTGTTGACCGTGTAGGCGGCGGTGACTCATTCGCAGGCGGTCTTATCTGCGGTCTCCTTGACAATGCGGACAAGGCTCCGGTTGACAGGATGAAGGCTGCTATCGAGTTCGCTGTTGCAGCATCAGCTCTCAAGCACACAATTCCGGGTGACTTCAACCTCGTAACAAGAGAGGAAGTTGAAACACTCGCAGGCGGCGACGGTTCAGGCCGTGTTCAGAGATAATCACTGAATTTGATTAACTTCATAATAAAAATAACGGCGCAGCTCTATGCGTCGTTATTTTTATACCGAGAGAATATAATACCGTATTTTCAAAGCCTTATAACAGAAAAATAGAGATATTTGCATTGATTTTATAAAATAAATATGGTATAATCTATTGTAAGAATAATAATAAATAGGAAAGGGCGGTAAATATGCCAATTAAACCGCGTGATATGGAAAAGATTATTCTTGCTGATGGTTGGAGGCTTGAGACGCAGACAGGATCTCATAAGCAATATATACATTCGGTTAAGCGTGGTAAGGTAACAATCCCTTTCCATAACAAAGATTTACCTATAGGTACTGAGCTCTCTATATATCGGCAAGCGCAAATTAAGAGGAGGTGAATCGTATGCTGACAATATATCCGGCATGCTTTTTTAAGGAAGAAAATGCGTATTCTGTTATTTTTCCTGATTTAAATTATCTTTCAACCTGCGGAGAGACGATTGATGAAGCTATGACTATGGCTGTTGATTGTCTGGCTGGTTATATGCATACAATAAAAACTGATAAGGAAGAGATTCCGACACCATCTATGATAACTGAAATCAATCCTGATAAAATTTCGGAGGAATTGGGGTTTAAGCATGATGGAGCATTTGTAAGTATGGTATCAGTGGATGTTGAAGAATATGCAAAGCTGCATTTTGATGCGACTGTAGAAAAAACTATCTCAATTCCGGCATGGCTTAATGACCGTGCAAATGCACTGGGACTCAATTGTTCACAGGTTTTGCAGGAGGCGCTTCTCTCGAGAATTACTGCATGATAATATCATAAAAAATAACGGCACAAAATTTGCGCCGTTATTTTTATATGAATTATTTCTTTAACGTACCCAGATTCGATGCTGTCAGGTAAGCGTTTATAAAGCCGTTAAGCTCGCCGTCCATAACCGCCTGAATGTTGCCCATTTCAAAGCCTGTGCGTAAATCCTTAACCATTGTGTAGGGCTGGAAAACGTATGAGCGTATCTGATTACCCCAGCCGTTCTCTGTCTGAACGCCCTGGATTTCCGAGATTTTTTCCTTCTGCTGCTGCTCCGCAATTTCAACAAGCTTTGCCTTCAGCATCTTCATGGCGTAATCGCGGTTCTGAAGCTGAGAACGCTGTGTCTGACATGAGGTAACGATACCTGTCGGGATATGCGTAAGACGAACCGCCGAGGAGGTCTTGTTAATGTGCTGACCGCCCGCGCCCGATGCGCGGAAAACGTCCATTTTAACGTCCTCGGGACGAATATCAACATCGATATTGTCATCAAGCTCCGGCATGACCTCAACCGATGCAAAGGAGGTCATTCTCTTGCCCTGTGAGTTGAACGGAGAGATACGGACAAGGCGGTGAATGCCCTTTTCCGCCTTTAAATAGCCGTAGGCGTTCAAGCCGGTGATTTCCATTGTACAGCTCTTTATACCCGCCTCATCGCCGGGGAGCGTATCCATTATTTCCGACTTGTAGCCGTTCTTCTGAGCCCACATCTGATACATTCTTATAAGCATTTCGCACCAGTCCTGCGCCTCTGTGCCGCCTGCGCCGGCATGGAAGGTTAGGATAGCGTTTGAGCTGTCGTACTTACCGCTGAGGAGGGTTGCAAGACGCATCTTGTCGATTTTGTCGTTAAGCTCGTCAACCGTTGACTTTATTTCGCCAACAAAGCTTGCGTCGTTTTCCTCCTCCGCCATTTCTATTGTCATAAGCGCCTCCTCCTGAGAGGTTTCTATTTCCTCAAAGGCTGCAAGCTTATCCTTTAAATTCTTTGACTTTTGCAGAACTGCCTGCGAGTTCTTCATGTCGTCCCAGAAGTCCGGGGCAGCGCACTGCTCGTCAAGCTCCGCAATTTCCGATTTCAAACCGGCAATGTCAAAGTGAATCCCTCAAATCATTAATGCTTTTCTCCATTGCCTGGAGCGCGAGTCTGTACTCATCATACTCTAACATTATTAATCACATCCTTTATATAAGTAATAATTTTAATATCCCTTGAACGGAAGATTTTTCGCAGGTCGTGCGGAGCACGGAGCGTAGTGTACTATGTGTACATGAGCGACGGGAAACGTGCGAGATGCGGAAAATATTCCGTTCAAATGTTAGCGTCCGCAGCAGTCCTTGTACTTCTTGCCCGAACCGCACGGACACGGCTCGTTTCTGCCTACCTTTTTAGCCTTGCGCACGCCCGTGCTTTTGAGCGAGCCGTCAGAGCCTGTATCTATCGGCTTTGCAACCTGCTCACGCTCAATCTTGATTCTCGGCTTAGCGTTTAATACATATTTAACGGTATCGCGCTTGATTGATTCAAGGAGTCCGTCATAAAGCTCCGCGCCGACATTTCTGTATTCAACAACCGGGTCATGCTGACCGTACGCGCGCAGACCGATTTCTCTCTTGATCTGCTCCATCTCGTCAAGGTGATCCATCCAGAGAGTATCAACAACTCTGAGCATAAGCACTCTTTCAAGCTCCGCCATCTGCTCGCCGAATACCTCGCGCTGCGCTTCATAGTTCTTATGACCGATTTCAAGAAGCATATCCTTAATATCAGCCTTTGTTATTGTGTTAAGGTCCTCGTCCGTAACCTTAAATTCGCCGTTTGCGGCAAGGTTGGTGTTTGCAAATTCCGTGAGCGCTCTGAGGTTCCATTCCTCGGGTATTTCCGAAATTCCGATGAAATCGTCGGTAGCGCTGTCGATAATCTGCTCGATCATGCTCTTTATTGTATCGCTGAGGTCGTCACCGTCAAGAACCTTCTGACGCTGAGCATATATAATCTTTCTCTGCTCGTTCATTACCTCGTCATACTGGAGGACGTGCTTACGCGAGTCGAAGTTGCGGCTTTCAAGGCTCTTCTGAGCGTTCTCGATTGCGGATGAGAGCATCTTTGCCTCAATCGGCTGATCCTCCTCAAGACCGAGAGTGTCAACCATCTTCTTGACTCTGTCGCTGCCGAAGATTCTCATGAGGTCGTCGTCGAGCGAAAGGAAGAACTTAGACGCGCCTGGGTCTCCCTGACGTCCCGCGCGGCCGCGGAGCTGATTGTCAATACGTCTTGACTCGTGGCGCTCCGTGCCTATGATAAAGAGACCGCCGAGCTTGAGAACCTCCTCGCGCTCCGGCTCAATATCCTTTTTGAATTTCTCGTTAAGCTCCGTGAAGGTTCTGCGCGCCTCGAGGATTTCCTCATCATCAGTTTCACCGAAGCCTGTAGCCTCCGCGATAAGCTCATCGGAGTAGCCGCGCTTTGCCATTTCGTGCTTTGCGAGATATTCCGCATTGCCGCCGAGCATAATATCAGTACCGCGGCCTGCCATGTTGGTGGCGATTGTAACAGCGCCCTTCTTGCCTGCCTGAGCGATAATTTCGGCTTCTTTTTCATGGTACTTTGCGTTCAGCACATTATGCTTGATGCCTACTCTCTTGAGCAGCTTGCTCAACAGCTCGGATTTATCTACATTTACCGTACCCACAAGGACAGGCTGTCCCTTTGTGTTGCATTCCTTGATCTGTGATATAACCGCGGCAAACTTGCCCGCCTCCGTTTTATATACGCTGTCCTGCATATCGTCACGGATAACCGGCTTGTTAGTCGGAACAGCGACAATATCAAGCTTATAGATATGCTGGAACTCCTGCTCCTCTGTAAGAGCGGTACCTGTCATACCTGACAGCTTTCCGTAAAGACGGAAGAAGTTCTGGAAGGTAATTGTTGCGAGTGTCTTGCTCTCATGCTCAACCTTAACGCCTTCCTTTGCCTCGATTGCCTGGTGCAGACCGTCGCTGTAACGGCGTCCCGGCATTATACGACCTGTAAATTCATCAACGATCATGACCTCGCCCTCGGGCGTAACAACGTACTGCTGGTCGCGGTGCATAACGCCGTTTGCGTGCAACGCCTGGTTGATGTGGTGGAGAAGCTTCATATTCTCGGGGTCTGAGAGGTTTTCAACATTGAATGCCTGTTCCGCTTTCTTAACGCCGCGCTCTGTGAGCGTAGAGGTCTTTG
>JBJEIV010000428.1:0-5855 GCA_051877395.1 Candidatus Ornithomonoglobus sp. | reverse complement strand
TGTGTTGATGTTATCTTGCCCTGATCATTTCTGCTTGAGCCGGTAAACGGAACTGTAATACTTTCTACATTCTGTGAATTGAAAAGTATATTAGACTTTATTGCGCTTACGGATGACGGAAGCGCCAGACTCTTTAAACTCTTACAGTTTCTGAACGCATTCTCATATACAGTCTTACCCGCATTGATCGCTATATGCTCTATGTATTTGCAGTTTGCAAAAGCGTACTTAGGCACAATTGTGAGCGTGTCATCAATTTCACCATAACGGTCAAATGTCCTGTTATCAACCTCAACGGTTGTCAGTGACCGCGGAACATAGTAATAATACTTTGTATTGTTGCTGAGATACTGATATGTCGCACCTTCTACGGTCTGACCATTCGGCACTGTTGTGTAACCAAACAGATAGCCGAATACACCCTTCTCTTCCCAGCCGTTCATGCCCGCATTTCTGCTCTCACCAATGAACGGGATCTTAAGTGATGCAAGTCTGTCGCAGCCCTTCATAACCTCGCTTCCAACACTGTTAACAGTGAGAGGTATTGCAAGAGTTGTGAGCGATGAGCAATTCTTGAAAGTATAGTCATTAATTACAGAAATGCCATACGGAACGTTAAGACCGTCAACGCTATAGCAGTTCTCAAATGCCGAGATTCCGATTGCCTGAACTGAATCAGGAACAACTATACTTGTTATGTTGCTGCAGTTCATAAATGTTTCGTCTTCAATTGCCGGAACTCCATCCGGAATTACAAAGCTGTTAAGACTTGAACAGTCCTTAAATGCTCTGCTTCCGATAACCTGAACACCGCTGTTTACCGATATGTTCTGAATATATGAGCAACCCTCAAACGCGCTCGGCGCAATGCCCGCATCATTTGTGATTTTTACAGTTTTTAATGATGAAGGAACATTTTCCCCGAAAACATAGTATATTGTCTCGTTTGCCAAATCTGCTCCTGGGTATTTGCGCTCGCCTATAAACGGCGCTTCATAGCTTGCGAGCTTTGTACAACCTGCAAATGAGTTCTCACCGACCGTTCTTGTATCCTTTGGAATAACAATTGATGTCAGTGATGTGCAGTTTGAAAAGGCGCCCGTGCCGATACTGTATAATTTTTCAGGCAGTGTTACATTGTTCAATAATGAGCAATTCATAAACGCGCCGTCTCCAACTGTAACAAGCGATGTAGGAATGGACACGGTCTGAAGATTTGTAAATCCATAGAAAGCGTATCTTCCTATGCTCTCAACACCTTCATCTATGTGCACAGTGGTTATCGTATTTCTATACTCATACCAAGGAGCTGTTCCAGGCTCAAATTCATTCATCTTATTGATACCCTCAATATTAAGTGTATTGCCTGTAACATACCATGTCATTGTACCATCAGTGTATGATAACTCCATTGATGCAGCAGCATTGACTGCAGGAGCTTCCGCTGCCTGTGCCATAACCATTGCTGATCCCTGTGTGAGCATAGCCGCAATAATAGCAGCTAAAACTAACTTTTTACTCATTCTTTCTACCTCCATTTTTAATCATTTTCATCTATTACATTTGTATCTACATTATTGATAGCCGGTTCTGTATCTTCTTTTTTCAGCTTTACATTGTCAAGATACTCCACAGAAAGCACCGGACACATTTTGTCGTCCCAGAAGTATACATATGCATGATGCATTTTATCTATAGCATTTTTATTTGTGATCGTTGCAGAATATGTTCCTGTACCGTCGGCATCAGTAATTGCAGCTGCCAGGCATCTGTTTAAAGAGTCATAGACTGCTACATATATTTTTCCGATATTTCTGTTGCTGCCAATCATAGTGTTATCTACAATTGAAAACACACCATCGCCAAGATGAGTTGTGGTAGTAAATTTCACCTCAAACTGAGCATCATCAACATATGTATAAGGTATATTATTATCCTTTGCAGCCTGCTCCGCTTCTGATCCCTCCACAACATACCACATGATGTTATTAGCTGCGGCAAGCTCAAGACTCAAATTGGTGCTGTTATTATTTTTAAACTCATCATCCTGACCGCCTTTTGTGCCATTAACATCATTATCAAAATCTTTTGTTGTGTTCGGAATATATACGCGTTTAAGCGCATCATCACCGTAAAACACTCTGCTGCCAAGCTTTGTACAGCTTTTGGGCACATTTATTGTTTCGAGCTTTTTACAGTTAGCGAAGCTTTCATATCCGATCTCCTCAAGATCCGCCGACAGTGTTACATCTTTAAGGGACTGACAGTTATAGAAAGCGTATTTGTCTATCATACCTGTTCTGCCAAGAACTACAGTTCTAAGATTCAGGCAGTTCATAAACGAGCCAAAAGGCAGATCAGTTTCATTTGATATGATTACATCCCTCAATGTTGTGGGGATATGATAAAACTTACTCTGTCCCTGAGCATAATACTGCTCTGTATCAAGACCTTTGGATTCGTCTGCCACTCCCCAGAAATATCCCAAAGTAGATGTATACTGATTATTATCATTTCTGCTTGAGCCTATGAACGGAACATTAATACTTTCTATGTTCTGACAATTATATAGGATATCCTTTTCTATTCTGGACACCGATGTTGGTAAAAACAGACTTTTCAGCGATACACAGTTCTTAAATGCTCCCTCATAAACAGTAATTCCGCCGTCAATTGTAATATGCTTTAAAGACGCGCAATTAACGAATGCGTATTTGGGTACAACCGTAGTTGTATCCGAAAGGCTGTTGTCAGTATCAAGACGTTTGTTGTCAACCTCAACTGTTTTAAGCGAATCCGGGATATAATAGTAATACCTTACGTTGTTTTCATCTCTGAACTGATAGGTAAGTCCGGTTTCGGGTGTTGTTGTATATCCGAACAGATATCCAAACACGTTATCTGCAGCCCATGTATCCAAGGCTTCATGAGATTTGCCTATGAACGGAATCCTCAGCGAGTACAGATTGTTGCAGCCTTTAAGAACCTCCACACCTATTTCCTCAACCGTAATCGGTATAACAAGGGCAGAAAGCTTTGAGCAATTCCTGAAAGTGTAGTTATTAATATATTTAATTCCATTTGGTATATTTATCGTTTCTAAATTAATGCAATCCTCAAAGGCGGATTCGCCGATATCTGTCACACTTGACGGTAATGACATAGATGTCAGCGATGAACAGCCTTTAAATGTCCTTGCCTTTATTTCAGTTACACCATCCGAAATTTTAAAACTTATTAATCTGCTGCAGCCATAAAATGCCGATTCCCCTATGCTTTTTAAATTTGATACGGAAACCTCCTCCAGATTTACCGCATTGGCAAACACAGCATCTGCCAGATTCTCCTCTTTATCACCAAAGATTTCAACCTTTTTTATATTGCTGCTGTTTGCAAAATATTCGGTCAAAACATTTCCCTTAAGTGACGGTATTCTGATTTCCGAAAGAGCATCACAGTTTGAAAATGCGTTGGTAATCATTTCTGCTTTTTCCGGTATCTCAATTTTATCCAATGACGCACAGCCGTTAAAAGCTCCGTTCCCTATGGATCTTAAGCTGTCCGGAAATACAATATTATTAAGCTTAGTACATCCGTCAAAGGTATGGTTGCCTATTCCGATAAGATTCCCGGCAAACTGAACCTCTTCGAGATTTTCTAAATCGCTGAATAAGTATGCGCCAAGAGTATAGTCCCCTATTATTTCATCGGAAAATACTATTTTCTTTATGACACCGGCATATCCGAAATCATGCCATGGATTGCTTTCAGCGCTGTCATATTGATATGTGCTGTAAATAGCGTCAATGTGCAACGTGTTGTTTGCTGTATCCATAACCCAAACAATACCGTTTGTATTATCGGAGCTCGGAATACCGGTCTTAAACGTCAGAACAGGGTCTGCCCAATTATTTATGCCATCGCCGAAACGGTAATAGTATGTAGTATTAGGCTCCAGTGCGCTTAAAGTCTCACTATATTCCATGCTGCCTTCACTGATAAGCTTACCGTTTGTCCTCAGCTTCTGATCAGGATTCTTCTGGCTCCAGTACTCGCAGTAAATTTTATACTCCTCCTTAGCAGGAGAATTGCCGTATATCAGCTCACAGCTGCCAAATACCACCGCAGAGTGGGCAGAAGATGAAGAGGACAAGTTTGTAAAATTCAGTACATCCGGTACAGGTATCTCGGTAGGCTCCGGTGTTGGCTGAATAAGATTAATATCAACGCAGTTATAAAATGCATCAGTCTCAATCTTTGTTGATGAGTTCGGCACATCTACCGTAAGCTGACTACACGAATTAAATGCCTTGTAATCTATCCTGCTCATACTGAATGGAATGCTCACTGACGCGCCGGATATATTTGAGAAAGTATTTTTGCCAATACTGGTAATCCCTTCTTCTATTATTATTTCAGCTATACTCGAAGCATAAACGCTCCATTTCACGCTATTCGGATCATTATACTGAGGCATTTCACCATTGCCACTGATAGTGAGAACACTATTTTTAAGCTCATAACTGATTGTATCAGAAACACTGCCTTTCAGAACAACTCCAAGCTCCATTTCTTCTTCCTGCAGCTCCATAACAGTTTCCGTTTCAGCATAATCAATTTGAACAACTCCATCTTCAGCCTCCGCAGTCGGTATTAGCAGAACATTTGCCACTACTATGCTTACCGACATAAATAATGCCAGATATTTGGTTAATTTCTTCGACATATCCCTCCTCCTTAATCAACTGTATCCACAACATCGGGATCGGTCCGCAATGATACCGATACTGCATCAACGTATATGCTTTAACCATATTAAAAATATGAATATAGCCTAATTTTAATTATATAACTCTATTCTTTTCGCCAGTCTTGTCAATATGGCTGCTGTCTGTGCTCTTGTTGTATTTTCGGCAGGTTCAAATCTGCTATCCTCCATACCGTTCATAATATCCATAGAAGCCATAAGCCTGACTCCATCATATGCCCATGAGGATATTTTATTCTTATCAGCAAACATCATATCCGATTCGGCTTCCCCATTATTTCCGGTACAGTATACAAACGTCCTTGCAGCAATGACCGCTGCCTCTTCTCTTGTAATATTGTCCTGAGGACGGAAATATCCTTCGTCACCCACAGCAATATTACTGTCCGCAACCGCGATTATATATGGGTAATACCATGCGTCCGCATCTACATCATAGAAGCCTATATCTGCGGTTTGCTTTGTCTCCATTCCACACAGTGAAAATATCATTTTGCACCATTCAGCTCTCGTTATGGCTCTGTCAGGCTCAAACAATGCTTCTGTTACTCCTGAAACCACTCCGTTATCATACAGATAAGTTATACTTTCCTCTGCCCAGTGACCTATTACATCCTCAAAAACACTATTTGCTCTTTCCGGAGCCGGTGATGATACAGGCTCAATCTTTTCAGGCAGCTCAGATGGTACTTCTTCAGTCTGCTCCGCAGGCAATGAATTTTTGCGCCCGCTGCTGTCTGCTAAAGCAGTCGGCATAACCTCTGCGGATTCGGTTTCATTTTCCGCCTCATTTTCCGTATCATCTCCGTCTGAATATGAGCTGTCACTTTGATTATTTACTCTTACTGTAATCTGTTGTTCCTCCGGCGCTATCTCTCCATTCTCTGTAACAATCAGTATATTGGTTATTTTTATAACACTGTCATCAGCAGCAACATTTTCAAGCGCCTTTAAGGTTATATAACACGATTGGCCTGAAAGCTCTCTCTCGGAACCATATGCGGCTATCAAATTCAATTCGCCGTCCGTATCTGTATTCACATTCGAAAATAACGAACCTGAGCTTACTGCGGAGATATCATATTCA
>JBJEIV010000427.1:0-5856 GCA_051877395.1 Candidatus Ornithomonoglobus sp. | reverse complement strand
CATAGTTATGCAGATTGTAGGCTTTTTTGTTTTGTTTTTTGGGGAAACTCAAAATATATTTAAGGAATAAATTTATATGAAACGAACTTTAACATATAAAATAACGAATAATTGTAATGGCATGAGGGTGCAGGAGTTGCTGCATCGTGAGCTGCATATAAGCGGAGCGCTTATAAAGGAGCTGAAAAAGTATTCGGACGGTATTCTCCTTAACGGCGCGCACGCGCGGACAATAGACCCTGTGCATACAGGTGATGAATTAACGGTGAATATCCATGATACGGATTCTGAAAATATAGAGCCTCATAATATACCGCTTGATGTTATGTATGAGGACGAGGACATTTTAATAATAAATAAGCAGCCGGGCATACCTACTCACCCCTCAATGGGTCATTACACCGATACGATCGCAAACGGCGTTATGTATCACTACAATAAAAACGGTGAGCATCATATGTTTCGGGCAGTGAACCGCCTTGACAGCGGAACCTCCGGGGTTATGTGCATTGCAAAGAACAGCTATGCGCATGCAAGGCTTGGAGAACAATTGCGGACGCATGAGCTGCGGCGGAGGTATCTTGCAATAGTTGAGGGTGAAACAGAGGACGAGGGCACAATAGATGCGCCCATTGCAAGGGCGGATTTTATAAAGCGCGCGGTGGATGCTTCGGGACAGCGCGCCGTAACGCATTACAGGGCGATAGAGTGCTTTGGGGGCTATACGCTTATTGAGCTGCAGCTTGAAACAGGGCGCACACACCAGATAAGAGTTCATATGTCCTATATCGGTCACCCGCTCTTAGGCGACTGGCTTTACGGTACGGAGGATAAGGCGTTGTTCCCGCGCCAGGCGCTGCATTCGTCATATCTGCGTCTGCTTCATCCCGTAACTGGAGCGGAAATGGAGTTTATCCCGCCGTTGGCTGAGGATATGGAAAGTTTTGTGAGGATAAAAAGTTTATAAAATAAAAACAAATAGCTATTGCATATTCGGTTAAAATATGATAAAATAATGACAGGCTTTAGAGTAAAGGCTCATTTGGTATGGGCAAATATATAACGAGGTGAAATTATGGCTTACAAAATTTTAAAAAAGGAAATGCTTAACCCGACAGTATTCCTTATGGAGGTCGAAGCGCCGCTTATCGCGCGCAAGGCTGAACCGGGACAGTTCATCATTCTCAGAATAGATGAGTTCGGTGAGCGCGTACCGTTCACAATCGCAGGATATGACAGAGAAAACGGAACAGTAACGATTATTGTTCAGATAGTAGGAAAAACGACAAAGGATCTCGGAGCAATGGAGGCGGGCGAGTATCTTTCGGATTTCGCAGGCCCTCTCGGACAGCCGACCCCGCTTGACGGCTCAAAGAAGTATGCCGTAATCGGCGGCGGTCTCGGAACGGCTATCGCTTATCCGCAGGCAAAGAAGCTCCATGAGCTCGGCGCTGATGTAACGGTAATCACAGGCTTTAGAAACAAGGACCTCGTGATTCTTGAGGACGAGCTTAAAAAAATCGCCGATAAGCTTATTGTTGCGACAGATGACGGCTCAAACGGCACTCAGGGCTTCGTTACGGATATGCTTGAAAAGGAAATACAGGCAGGCGAGAAGTTTGACGAGGTTATCGCGATAGGACCGCTTGTAATGATGAAGTTTGTATGTAAGCTTACTGAAAAATATAATATTCCGACTATGGTCAGCATGAACCCGGTTATGATTGACGGTACGGGCATGTGCGGTGGCTGCCGTATAATCGTCGGCGGCGAAACAAAGTTTGCGTGCGTTGACGGACCTGATTTTGACGGTCATAAGATAGACTGGGACAGCGCGATGAAGCGCGGCAGAATGTTTAAGGATTATGAGGCGCGCTCATGCGCTGAGGGTCACTGTCGTATAGGCAGAACTAACAGACCCGAGTGATCATACATAAGGAGGAATATATAAAATGGCAAAGCCGAATATGAGACTGGATAAAAATCCGATGCCTGAGCAGGCGCCGGACATAAGAAATAAAAACTTTTTAGAGGTAACGACAGGGTATACCGCTGAAATGGCGATTGACGAGGCGCAGAGATGTCTTAACTGTAAGAACAAGCCTTGTATGGAGGGCTGTCCGGTATCGGTTAAGATCCCGGAGTTCATCGCGAAGATGAAGGAGGGCGACTTTGAGGGCGCTTATCAGAAGATCAAGGAAACAAATGCGCTTCCGGCGGTATGCGGCAGAGTATGCCCGCAGGAGAAGCAGTGTGAGTCAAAGTGTGTGCGCGGTATAAAGGGTGAGCCGGTAGGTATCGGCCGTCTTGAGAGATTTGCCGCAGACTATCATATGGCTAACGTTGAGGACACATTTGAAATTCCGGAGCCTAACGGTAAAAAGATCGCGGTAGTAGGCTCGGGTCCGTCGGGACTTACTGTTGCGGGCGATCTCGCAAAGAGAGGCTATGCTGTAACCGTTTATGAGGCATTCCACACGGCGGGCGGTGTGCTTATGTACGGTATTCCTGAGTTCAGACTGCCTAAGGACATTGTTCAGAAGGAAATTTCAAACCTCAAAAAGATGGGCGTTGACATAGAAACAAACGTAATCATCGGCAGAACCCTCACGGTTGACGAGCTTTTCAACGATATGGGCTATGACGCGGTTTACATAGGCTCAGGCGCGGGACTTCCGAGATTTATGGGTATTGAGGGCGAAAGCCTTAACGGTGTTTACTCGGCTAACGAGTTCCTCACAAGAATTAATCTTATGAAGGGCTATAAGTTCCCTGAGTATGACACTCCGGTATTCGTAGGCAAGAATGTGGCGGTTCTCGGCGGCGGCAACGTTGCAATGGACGCTGCAAGAAGCGCAAAGAGACTTGGCGCGGAAAACGTATATATCGTATACCGCCGCGGCAAGGATGAGCTTCCGGCGCGTAAGGAAGAGGTTGAGCACGCTGAGCAGGAGGGCGTAGTATTCAAGCTTCTTCAGAACCCGACAAAGATTCTCGGCAATGAGGACGGCTGGGTAACAGGTATGGAAGTGATCCATATGGAGCTTGGCGAGCCTGACGAGAGCGGCAGAAGAAGACCTGTTCCCGTTGAGGGCAGCGAGGAGGTTCTCGACATGGATACGGTGGTTGTTGCTATCGGTCAGACACCGAACCCGCTTATCCGTCAGACAACAGAAGGCCTTGAAACAAACAGAAAGGGCTGTATCATCGCTGACGAGGACGGCCTTACAACAAAGGCAAAGGTTTATGCAGGCGGAGACGTTGTAACAGGCGCGGCTACGGTTATCCTCGCAATGGGCGCGGGTAAGAAGGCTGCGGCGGCAATCGACGCGGAGCTTATGGGCTGAAATTAATATACTGATATTTCGCAGGGACGGCTGTTCGGGCTGTCCTTGCTTTTTTTGTAAAATAAATTAAAAAGTTAAGGTTATTTTAAGATTGGCGGTTTATAATACAGACAAACATAAGGAGGGTGATAGGAATGAAAATGAAGAAAAATTATGTAATATGTGTGCTGACGGCAGCCATGCTCGCGTCGGGAACAGGCTGCGTTGCAAAGACAAATGACAGCGTCGTGGTATCTCAGGAGGGTGCATCGATAATATATGACGGAGCGCCTCTTGAATTTGACGTTGCTCCGGTAAATGAGAACGGAACAATTCTTGTGCCTATGAGAGCGGTATTTGAAGCGTTGGGCGCAAAGGTAAAGTGGGATGCTCAGACACAGTCCGTTTCGGCGAGAAAAAGCTCAAAGACATATGCAATGACTCTCGGCGAAAAAACAATAACCGTAAGCAAGAACAATGAGGTTACAGATACGACAACGGCAAACGAGGCGATGCAGCTTGTAGAAGACAGAACAATGATTCCGCTGCGCGCATTGGGCGAGCTTTTCGGTCTTGAGGTTGACTGGAATGACGAAACAAAGACTGTAACACTTATCACTCCCTCGGAGGAGAGCGACGACTCATGGAAGGAAAACGCAGGCACGGTTGATTTATCGGCTATGACTGTGGATGGCAGCGGCATAAGCGTTTCGGGCAAGGTCATCACAATTACGGAGGGCGGCGATTTTACCGTAACAGGAAAAAATTCCGACGCGCAGATAGTTGTGGATACGGACGCAAAGGTAAGACTGAGACTGAACGGAGTTGATCTTGCCAACACGGACGGCGCGCCGATATATATAAAGAGCGCTGATAAGTGCTACATAACTCTTGAAGAGGGCACTGAAAACACGCTTACGGACGGCGGAGAATATACCGAGGAGCTTGAAATAAACGGCTGTATTTATTCCTCTGACAACCTTGAAATAAAGGGCAAGGGCGCTCTTAATATAAACGCAAATGTTCATCATGGTATAGCCGCAAAGGATAATCTTGAAATCTCAAACGGAACAATAAATATTACCGCTCAGGGTGACGGTATCCATGTAAATGACACAGCGGCGATAAGCGGCGGAACTGTAAATATAACAAGCGCGCAGGACGGTATTCAGTCCGAAAGCATTCTTGACATAACCGACGGTGTTATTAATATCAGCTGCACGGGTGAGGTAACAGAATCAACAGCCGGATACGGAATGGGTCCGGGCGGCGGACGCGGTCAGCAGCAGATGACGGTTTCCGATACGGAGGAGGATGACGAAGCCGAGGACATAAGCTCAAAGGGACTTAAAGCCGGATGGATGATGGATATTTCCGGCGGTGAAATCACCGTTAATTCAAACGACACCTGCATTAAGTGTGATTCCGAGCTTGATATTTCCGGCGGTACTCTTACTCTGACCTCCGAGGTCAAGAAGGGCATCAAGGGCATGGAGGATGTCAATATTGACGGCGGCACAATTGATATAAAGAAGTCAACCGAGGGAATTGAAACAAAACGCGTCATGACAATCAACGGCGGAGATATAAGCGTAATTGCAAGTGATGACGGTCTTAATGCAGGAGGAAACGGAGCCGGCGGCGGCAGAGGCGGCTTTGGCGGCGGAATGATGCCGGAGGGAGATGGCATGGCACCGCCCGAAATGCCGGAAAATATGAAAGGGCAGCTGCCTCAGAAGCCGGAAAATATGACAGACGGCGCGGAGCAGCCCGGCGGAATGAGAGGACAAAAGGGCGGACGAGGAATGAATGCGGACGGCGAAAGCATGACCCCGCCTGAGAAACCTGAGGGTGACGGCGGTATGGAACTGAGGGAAAGACCTGAGGGAGATGATAGAGCGGCAGAACCGCAAATTGGAGGACGCGGAGGCATGACAGGCGGCAGAGGAGAATCTGCGGTTGTCAGCACGGAGCATCACATTCAGATAAACGGCGGAAATATTTATATCAATGCCGGCGGTGACGGTATTGATTCAAACGGCTCGCTTATCATTGACGGCGGTACGGTTACCGTGGACGGAGCATCTGCCGGAGGAAACTCGGCGCTCGACCATGACGGTCTGATGCAGATAAACGGAGGTATGGTTACGGCTGTCGGTTCTGCGGGAATGATCGAAAATCCTTCAGCCTCCTCAGCGCAGAATATACTTTCGGCATATATAAGCGCAAATGCGGGTCAGACCATTACAATTAAGGATGCTGACGGCTCACAGGTATGCAGCCATACTGTAACCAATGCGGCAGGGCATATAATGTTCTCATCTGCGGATATTGCGCAGGGCGTCACATATACGGTATATGTTGACGGAACAAAGCAGTGTAGCGGCACCGCAGAGAGCGCTCTTACCACAATAGGCACACCTGCGGCGGGCAGCCGCGGCGGTATGGGAGGCAGAAATAATTAAGGTGTGACCTACAGAGGTTATCAGTATATCGGCAATTTATTTATGACAGTTTCTCAGACATAAAT
>JBJEIV010000426.1:0-5935 GCA_051877395.1 Candidatus Ornithomonoglobus sp. | reverse complement strand
CTTTTATTGATTTTCTTTGGACTGCCGGTTATTTACCGATATGACCTTAGCCGTTATTGTAAAAAGGCATATATGCGGCATATCGTTTTTGAATGCGGCTGAAAAGGGAGTGATTTTTAACGAATGAAAGAGCACAGAATACGAAATTATATATATAATCAAAAAGCGGCTATTATAAAAGATCTGATAAGACTTATAAAAATCCCGAGCGTATCCAATCCTGGTGACGCAGATTATCCTTTTGGATCGGAATGCCGTAATGCGCTTGATTTATATGCGGAAATCGCATCGGAGCATGGTTTGAAATCAAAAAATTTTGATTATAGCTGCACTGCGGTCGGAATATCAGCTGCGGCGCTGTCAAATCCGGCGGAGGCTGTAGGAATATGGAGTCATGTTGATGTTGTGCCGGCCGGCAGCGGCTGGACATATCCTCCGTTTGATGGAGTATATGAAAACGGACTTGTTATAGGACGCGGCGCGCAGGATAATAAATGCTCCGCTATAGCAGGTTTATATATTCTTGAATGTATAAATGAGCTTAAAATACCGCTTCTAAATAATTATCTGTGGTATGCAGGGTGCAGCGAGGAGTGCGGTATGCAGGATATTGACCTTTATCTCGAAAAATATCCGTCTCCAAAATTAAATCTCATTGCTGACTGCGGTTTTCCTGTATGCATCGGAGAAAAGACAGTCGCGCCGCGAAATAAAAACAGTCCTGTGGTGAAATGCCTGACTGACACATACAACAGAATAACCGGAGAAAACGCTGAACCATATTGTATCGGCGGCAGCACGTATGCTTCAAAGCTGCCTGACGCATATCCGTACGGAATTATTTTAGGGCATAAGGATGAAATCAAAAAATATATGCCGGCGGGTCATGGCGACTATCATCAGCCTGATGAGGCTGTTGAAATTGACAAGCTGCTTGAAGCAATGGTTATTTATGTGATAAGCATTATTGAATTGGATAAGGAGATAGCTGAAAATGAATAAGAGAGAAAGAGTAATTGCAGCTTTGGAAAATCGTGAGCCGGATTTTGTGCCTGTCGGATTCTGGTATCATTTCCCTGAGGATGCTCAGACGGGACGGGCATGTATTGACGCGCATCTTGATTTTTACAGAAAAACAAATCAGGACTTTATAAAGATAATGTGTGACGGGTATTTTGGTTATCCGAATAATACTCTGATCAATATGAAAAAGGTATCCGATTTGTATGAAATGAAGCCTCTGGGCGCAGGACATCCATTTATCCGCGGACAGGTTGAGAGAGCGAAGGCGATCACAAGCGCGGTAGGGGATGAGTGCTGTGTGTTTTATAATGTGTTCTGTCCGTTATCTTATTTCCGTTTGCAGGTTGACTGGGATAATATGATGAAGTGCATAAGGGAAGATAAGGAAGCGGTAAAATATGCGTGCAGTGTGATCTCAGAGGATGCGACTACGCTTGTTGAAGCGCTTATAAACGAAGCAGGCTGTGACGGAATATACTATTGTGTGCAGAATGCGGAGCTGTTTAGGTTCACGGCGGAGGAATACCGCGAGATAGTCGAACCGTATGACCTAAAAGTATTGGATCATGCCAACAGCATCAGTAAGTACAATATTCTCCATTGCTGCGGCTGGAGCGGTGATAAAAACAGAGTGGAGGTATGGAAGGCTTATAAAGCTGCTGCTGTCAACTGGGCGATATATGTTGAAGCTATGGATTTGTGCGATGGAAGAAGCTTTTTCAACACAGATTGCGTCCTTGGCGGCTTTGACAACCGAAAGAACGGAGTGCTTTACAGCGGCAGTTATGATGAAATAAGGGAAGAAACAAAGCGGCTTATTAACGCTGCCGGAAAGCGGGGCACGATATTAGGCGCGGATTGCACATTGCCCAATGATATTGATTTGGATCGTATACGGCTTGTTGTTGATACTGTGAGAACATTATAAAGCGAATTTTAAACAGTATATGAAAAGAGAGCTTAACAGATAAAATGTTCTGTTTTTTATTTAAAGTAAACCGCACAACAAAGCCATTAAACAAAGATTGAAATTCGCTATTGACAATTATATAAAAATGGTGTAAAATATATCTATAATAATTTCAGTGTTTAATATTATAGGAGGTTTACTATGAGTGAATTGGTTTTTGATTATTCAAAAGCGGCTGATTTCGTTTCACAGGAAGAGATCGACGCAATGGCGCCTTATGTAAAGGTTGCCCATGACACGATTCATAACAGGACAGGTCTTGGCAGCGATTTCTTAGGATGGGTAGATCTGCCGGTTGATTACGACAAGGACGAATTTGCCCGTATCAAGAAGGCTGCCGAAAAAATCCGAAAGGATTCAGAGGCGCTTATCGTTATCGGTATCGGCGGTTCATACCTTGGCGCAAGAGCGGCAATTGAAATGCTTTCACATACATTTGCAAACGCGGTTTCGCCAGAGCTCAGAAATGGTCCTCAGATTTTCTATGCGGGAAACAGCATCAGCGCTACTTATCTTGCAGAGCTTATCGAGGCTGTTGAAGGCAAGGACTTCTCGGTTAACGTAATTTCAAAGTCAGGCACAACAACGGAGCCTGCTATCGCTTTCAGAGTTTTCAAGGAGATCCTTGAGAACAAGTACGGAAAGGAAGGCGCTAAGGAAAGAATTTACGCGACAACCGATAAGGCGCGCGGCGCTCTTAAGACGCTTGCGGATGCTGAGGGCTACGAAACATTTGTTGTTCCCGATGATGTCGGCGGACGTTTCAGTGTTCTTACAGCAGTCGGTCTTCTTCCGATCGCGGCAGCGGGCATCGATATAGACGCTATGATGCAGGGAGCGGCGGACGGTCGTGAGCTTTACGGTAATCCTGAGCTTGCAAAGAACCCGGCATATCAGTATGCCACAGTAAGAAACTGTCTCTCGAGAAAGGGCAAGACGGTTGAAATGCTCATCAACTTCGAGCCGTCGCTTCACTACTTCGGCGAGTGGTGGAAGCAGCTTTACGGCGAGAGCGAGGGTAAGGACAAGAAGGGTATATTCCCGGCAGCGGCAGACTTCTCAACAGATCTCCACTCAATGGGACAGTATATCCAGGACGGTCAGAGAATTTTGTTTGAGACAGCCGTTCTTGTTGACGAGCCTAAGAAGAATGTTACGATCAAGGCTAACGACGACAACCTTGACGGACTTAACTTCCTCGCAGACAAGACCCTTGATTTTGTAAACCTCAAGGCTTCACAGGGCACAGCTCTTGCTCATGTTGACGGCGGTGTTCCGAACCTCGTGGTAAAGGTCCCGAGGCTTGACGCTTATAACTTCGGTAAGCTTGTATATTTCTTTGAAAAGGCGTGCGGTCTCTCCGGCTATCTCCTCGGAGTTAACCCGTTCAACCAGCCGGGTGTTGAATCATACAAGAAGAATATGTTCGCGCTTTTGGGTAAGCCGGGATATACGGATATGCAGGCTGAGCTTGAAGCAAGACTGGCAAAATAATAAGACAACAAATATGTTTGCGGTATTCTGCCCGTAATGCGGACGGAATGCCGTAATTAACATTGCGAATGGAGGAAAAGACTATGGTAAAATTACTTATCGGTAAAAAGGGTACAGGTAAGACAAAGGCTCTTATTGAGCAGGTTAACGCGGCTGCGGAGGTTGCCAAGGGCAATGTTGTTTTCATTTCAAACAACACTGCAAGCTCTATTTTTGATGTATCAAGAAAGGTAAGACTCACAGCTACAGGTGATTTCGATATCGTTAACTACAGCGAGTTCGAGGGCTTTATCTGCGGTATCATCAGTGGCAACTACGACATCACAAACATTTTCGTGGACGGTCTCTTTAAGATCGTAAGAAGCGATGACCTCGACGGTCTTGAGAGCTTCCTTTCAAGACTTGATGTGATCAGCAAGCGTTTCAGCATTGACTTCGTGCTTTCACTCAGCATCGACATTGAAACAGCGCCGGAGTATGTTAAGGCTTTAGCATAAAATTATATAGAAATTAATACATCAGACGGACGTAACTTTGAGCCGGATTATAAATTACGGACAGCCGTTAGGGGCAATACACGTCCGTCTGACTGTTTATTTTGGAGGTTAAAATGCAGTATCATAGTACAAGGGATAACAGTATAAGCGTAAGCTCGGCGCAGGCGATAAAGCAGGGCTTGTCAGCTGAAGGCGGACTTTTCGTGCCGGAGAGCTTTCCGAAGGTAACTCTTGAAGAAATTGAAACTCTTGCGGAAAAGTCATACCACGACAGAGCATACTTTGTTCTGTGCAGGTTCCTGACAGACTTCTCAACAGAGGATCTTAAAAATTGTATAACATCGGCATATACAAAGGAGAAGTTCGGCACTGACGCTATCGCACCGGTTTATAAGCTGAATGATAAGGTTTATTTCCTCGAATTGTGGCACGGCCCGACATGCGCGTTCAAGGATATGGCGTTACAGATTCTGCCGCATTTCCTTACAACATCAATGCGTATGACAAACGAGAACGAAGAAATTATTATTCTTGTTGCGACCTCGGGAGATACCGGCAAGGCAGCTCTTGAAGGCTTCAGAGATGTAAACGGCACAAGAATTATAGTATTCTATCCCGATAACGGAGTAAGTGAGATCCAGAAGCTTCAGATGGTCACACAGCGCGGCAACAACGTTTCAGTCGCGGCGGTAAACGGTAACTTTGACGACGCGCAGAACGGCGTTAAGAAAATCTTTACGGATATTGAGTACAAGGAGCTGCTTGATAAAAACGGCTTCAAGCTTTCATCCGCAAACTCGATCAACTGGGGACGTCTTGTTCCGCAGATAGTTTACTACTTCTCGGCATATGCCGACTTACTCGCATCGAAGGAAATAACGATAGGCGACGAAATAAACGTTGTTGTTCCGACCGGTAATTTCGGTAATATCCTTGCTGCATATTACGCGAAGAAGATGGGACTTCCTATCAGAAGGTTCATCTGCGCGTCAAATGAGAACAATGTGCTTACAGACTTCATAAAGACAGGTGTGTATAACAAGAACAGACGTTTCCATACAACAATTTCACCGTCAATGGACATTCTCATTTCATCAAACCTTGAGAGATTCCTCTATGACCTCTCCGGCAGAAATGATGAAACGGTAAAGGGCTTTATGTCAAAGCTGTCACAGGACGGCGAATATGAGATACCGGCAGACATCAAGGCGGCAATGCAGGAGCTTTTTGACGCGGACTGCTGTGACGATAAGGAAACAATGGCTGCAATCAGAAATACATATAATGAGAGCGGCTATGTAATGGATACGCATACTGCCGTTGCAAAGAGCGTGTATGATAAGTACGTTGAAAGAACAGGCGACACAACAAAGACTGTTATCGCTTCAACTGCAAGTCCGTTTAAGTTCAACCAGAGCGTTCTTATTGCGCTTGAGGACTACAATGCGGTTGCGGGCAAGGATGAGTTTGAGCTTCTTGAAATGCTTGAGAAGAAGAGCGGTATGAAGTGCCCGGCATCACTTTCGGAGCTTAAAAACAGAACACCTATATTTGATACTGTTGTTGAGAAGGAACAGATGGAAAACACTGTAAGTGATTTTCTTAAGGTAGAGTAATAGTAACGGAATCACAATAGGGAGCATGATCTGCTCCCTATACTCATATTTATACAGAAAGGGGATTGAGCTTATGATAAAAACTGAGGAGCTTAAAAGACAGCTTGCGAGCGGAGAGCTTGACAACAGGCTTGCATACATATATTCGTGCGCAGGTGACGTAAAGCCCTATGCCGACAGATATTTAAGTGTTATTGAGGGTTATAGGAATACCTTCGGCGAGGCTGAAGAGCTGGCGCTGTTTTCGGCGCCGGGCAGAACGGAGATAGGCGGCAACCACACGGACCATCAGCACGGCTGCGTGCTTGCCGGAAGCGTTGATCTTGATGTGATCG
>JBJEIV010000425.1:0-5937 GCA_051877395.1 Candidatus Ornithomonoglobus sp. | reverse complement strand
CGCCTCTTCCTCTGCCTTTGCTGCAACCGCCTTGTTTGCATCGGCTCTCATTTCGTCTACTTCCTGTAAGGTGAACTGTGTACCCTGAGTAAGTATATCCACAACCAAAGCCGCCTGTTCTTCGGAAATGTTACTCGTTGAGCTCTTAACGTGCTCACCGTAATCAGCAAGCTTTGTTATGACCTCCTTATTCACAGCCTTGAACTTTTTTGTTAATTCTCCAAGTTTAGTTGTTGATGTATCTGCCATACCACATCACCCTTTCTCTGTCTCGCATAAGATATATTTATCTGAAATCGCTCTAGCGAAATTTTCGTCATTCACTGAAACGACTGCTCTTTCTCCGCCGCCTGTTGCATGCCCCAGACTTGCCATGTCGGATATTTCAATTAATTTTACGTTATAATATTTACAGGAATTCCTGATAGTTTTTTTCGTGTTCGGCGCTGCGTCCCCTGCAAGCAGGACAAGCTTTGCCTTGCGGGATTTAATCATATTCCCGCAAACAAAGGCTCCGGTTGAAACCTTTCCTGCCCGCTTTGCCAGTCCGAGCATTCCAAATACCTTGTTCAAATCATATCCTCCAGTTGTCTGTACAGCTCTTCTGATGCCGCGCATTTAAGATGTCTCTCAAAGCTGCGTCTTTTTTCCGCTTTCTTTATACATTCCGGGTCACGGCATATATATGCCCCTCGTCCCTCACTTTTTTTATGTATGTCGGGAATAACAGTCTGTGACTCTTTATCAGCCACAACACGTATAAACTCCGCAGCAGGACGATGCGCCCTGCACGCAACACACATTCTCAGCGGTATATGCGCCATACTATCTCACCTTTTCCGTTCCGCTAAAGTTTTCCGCTATGCTTTACTCTCCCGCGCTGATATCTATCTTCCAGCCTGTGAGCTTTGCGGCAAGTCTTACATTCTGTCCCGCCTTGCCTATCGCAAGTGACAGCTGATATTCCGGAACGGTTACCTTTGCGCTCTTTTCGTTCTCATTTATTACACATGAAAGAACCTTTGACGGTGAAAGCGCGGCAGTTATAAACTCTGCCGGATCCTCGCTCCACTTTATTATATCAATTTTTTCATTCTTAAGCTCATCATTGATTGCCTGTACTCTCATTCCCTTAGGACCTATGCAGGCGCCCTGCGCGTCTACATCGGGATCATTTGAATATACGGCTATCTTTGTTCTTGAACCGCCCTCTCGCGCGATTCCCTTTATCTCAACAATACCCTCGGCAATTTCCGGTACTTCTTTTTCGAAAAGCTTCTTAACAAGACCCGGATGTGTTCTTGAAAGGATAAGCGTTGTGCTCTTTGCATCGGATTTTATATCGCTCACATAGAAACGGAGAACATCACCCGGCTTGTAGGTCTCACCAGCCGGCTGCTCCTTTTTCGGGAGATATGCCTCGGTCTGGTCATACTGCTCAACCTCAACATATACCTTATCTTCATCCGCAAGAATCACCGTACCTGTTACATTTCCGATCGAACGCTCCGCATGATCACTATATATTATGCCTCGCTCCGCCTCGTGGATCCTCTGCTTGACAACCTGCTTTGCCGTCATGGCGCTTATTCTTCCGAAATTCTTAGGTGTTACCTCAACATTTACGATATCATCTATCTGATAATCGCCCGAAATCTTTCTCGCATCCTCAAGTGAAATTTCCTGAACATCATCATATACAAGATCAACAACAGTCTTCTGTGCATATACATGAATTTCGCCTGTTTCCCTGTCTATTGAAACAAGGACATTCGGTACATCACTCTTTCCAATATAATAGTTCTTTTTGTATGCGGCAACCAACGCAGCCTCAAGAGCCTCAATTATAACATTCTCATCCAACCCGCGTTCCTCGCATAAATCCTTTATTGCTTCCAATAAGTCATTCATTTTTATGTCTCGAACTCCTTTCACCAATTAAAAAACAAATTTTAATCTAATGTAAACAGCATCCTTAATCGGCTGCTCAATTTCTCCTGCTGACGTTTCAATAACTGCCGTTTTATCATGGTAGCCCTTGAGCACACCATCATACTCCTTAACACCATCACGCGCCGCATAAAGCTTAACCTCTACCTCTCGTCCGGTATAATACAGGAACTCACGCTCCTTTTTCAGCTTTCTGTCAACACCCGGTGACGAAACCTCCAGTGAATATTCACCTTCTATCGGATCCTCCTCGTCAAGGACAAGCTCAACAGCCCTTGAAAATGCCTCGCACTCATCAATACCGACTCCGCCTTCCTTGTCTATATAATAACAAAGAACACCTTTTGCATATTCAACGTCAACGATATACACACCCTGCTCCGATGCGATGCTTTCTCCGAGCTTCAGCGCTGTTTCTTCGATTTTACTTGCTTTACCTGCCATATGCTCCTCTACTTCCTCACAGTTCACCTATCCCGCCGTGGAAGGTATAACTGCGCGACTGTTTTACCGTAAGCAGCCGCAGCTTGATTATACAGCGCAGTAATATACCACTATAGCCCAACTGCAGCTCTATTTCTTTTCCATAATTAAAGAGTGCGTGTTCACGCACTCTCAGAATCAGTATCTGCAACAGTTTAAAACAGCTGCAAATATCCCACTATTCCAAACACAGATATAATATCATAAATACTCGATTTTGTCAAGTATCATGTAAACATATCGTTATTTTGTACAATTTTGGGCTATTGTATTCAGTGCGGATAAGCTATTACAAACAATTTAAATCAGCAAAGTTTCTGATATGATTATTCCTCATAAACTGCTCCATCCGCCTCATCTTCACCCGCTGTTTCGGTTGAATATGAATCCTGCGATTCATCATCAGCCGTACTCGCATCCTGTACAATGCCCTGTATCAAGCACAGCTCGTCATTTGTGAGCTGGGACACCTTATAATTTGAAAGCAGACCCGTATCAGTTGAACGAACATAACCTCCGGTCGTATAATAGCCGCTCGCATAAAGCTCCGGCTCTGTGTTGGGATCGGCATACCACATATTGTTGCCGTCCGTACCGAACATGTCCATAACCAACGCCTGAAGCTGAATCATATTCGGTATAAACACATCTCCGTTTGCTGACTCATTGGTATCATTACCCGGAATGGTTTCCGATCTGATACCTGCGGAGGTAAAATTCTTGAGATACTTTGAATACCTCAGAACATCCTTTACCGTAAGGTTTGTATCCATTTCATTCTTTATATCGGTAAATATTGAAGGTATCTTCTGTATAAGCGCAAGATTAAGCTTCTGATCGACAAGAGCCTTAAGAAATTCCTGCTGAACCTTGATTCTGTCAGCATCACCGTTTGCATAGCTCTTTCTTATACCTGTTACAGGATCGGCATTGCCTTTTCTGTAACGGAGAAGCTGTACAACCTGCGCGCCGTTAAGATCATATGTGCCCGGCGGGAGATTTATATGAAGGCTCTGTACAGGGTCATCATATACCATTCCGACACCGTCACCGTATATATCGGGAATCGTAAAATTGACCGGACCAAGCTCATCAATAACATGAGCAACTCCGTCAAATGAGAAATCTATATAAAAATTAATCGGTACACCGGTCAAACGTGTCACCGCCTCACATGCGGCCGTTGCGCCCCCTATTACGCCGTCGGTCATATAGGCATGAGCAGCATTGACCTTCTGATAACGGTTACCGACAAACATTCTCATATCTCTCGGTATTGAAAGCAGATTTACTGTATTTTCCTCTGTGTTATACGAGGCAAGCATCATGGCATCGGTGCGCAGTCCGTCCTCATCGGTACACATTACAAGCACATTGATCGTGCCGCTGTTCTCCACTGCAACTGTTCCTTCCGTTCCGCCGCCTGTAGTTCCTCCGCCGAGACCCGTAAAATCAAAACCCATACAAACCATAAAGGCGAGGAATATTACGCCCAGCGTTATACCGAGCACCTGAAAATATTTTTTAACATTAAATTTCATAGAGTTTATTTACCTCATTATCCGATATTATCCGTGTTTTTTTTACATATATATCTTATTATATCATATATATGTTACATATATGTTTCTCAATCATTACATTTTAATTACATTTTCGACCGCAACAGTAATTCCCAGCTTTGCCGATTCATAGGTCAGCCCCCCCTGCATATATGCAATGTACGGCTCACGCAGCGGCGCGTCCGCCGAAAGCTCTATGGATGAGCCGGATATAAAAGCGCCTGCCGCCATTATTACCTGATCCTGATAGCCCGGCATGTCCCACGGCTCCGGCACAACAAAGCTGTCAACCGGCGCGCCCTTCTGTATGCCCTGAATAAATGCGATCATTTTATCCTTATCATTGAATTTTACAGACTGAATTATATCATGTCTTTCCGCTTCCGGCTTCGGATCCGCCTCAAAGCCAAGCTTAGTAAACACCGCCGAGCAGAGCGCTGCCGCCTTCAGCGCCTGCATAGTAATATGGGGAGCCATAAAAAATCCCTGGTATGCCTTATGATTGAATTCCATTGTTGCGCCGCACTCCCTGCCTATTCCGACACAGGTAAGACGGTACGCGCAAAGCTCAATCAGCTCATGCTTTCCCGCAATATATCCGCCTGTAGGCGCAAGCCCGCCGCCCGGGTTCTTTATGAGTGATCCTGCCATGAGGTCAGCGCCCCAGTCAGTCGGCTCCGTTGTATCAACAAATTCACCGTAGCAGTTGTCTACAAGACAAAGCGTTTCCGGCGATATATCCTTTACAAATTTAATTATTTCGCCTATATGCTCCGCGCTGTAGGTCGGTCTCCAGCCGTAGCCCTTTGAGCGCTGTATCATAACCGCGCGGATCTTCTTCTGCTTTAATTCCGTTTCGATTGCGTTATAATCCGGCTCTCCGTCAATAAGGTCAAGCTGTTTATATTCAATCCCGAAATCCTTTAACGAGCCGTTTCCGTCCTCACCGGCAATTCCTATTACCTCCTCAAGAGTGTCATACGGCTTTCCTGTTACAGCCATCAGCGTGTCGCCCGGTCTTAATACCGCATATAGCATTGTCGCAAGAGTATGCGAGCCGTTCACCCAGTTATGACGTATGAGCGCATCCTCCGCTCCGAATACCTGCGCGTATATCTTGTCAAGCGTATCTCGACCGTCATCATCATAACCGTAGCCGGTTGTCGGCGCGAAATGTCTCTCTGAAACCCTGTTATCGGAAAATGCTTTCATTACCTTAAGCTGATTTATTTCCGCATTGCTTTCAAGCTCTGCAAATTTATCCTTAATTGAGATTTCAGCTTCGTTTATAAGCTCAACGGCACGCTTTGAAACGCCGAAATTTTTCATAATATATTCGTCTTTTGTCATTTTTATAATCTGAATTCCTTTCACCAATGCTGTTTGAGAGAAATGCTCTAAGCAGGTCGTGTTTTTCGGCGGGCGAGGCTATACATGTATATGCGAGTCCGCCGAAAGGCGCGAGATGCGACGAGCATTTCTCTCAAACTTATATCCTTTCCGTTTCTGAAAACCATTATAGCATAGCGGGAAAGCTTTGTCAATCGGAATAATATTTTTATAATAAATAAAGAGACTGCATCAAAACTAAATTATTGCTCTAATTTCAAATAGATGAATTTCAGCTTAAACAAAGTTGAAAAAATCTGATAATAGAGCCGATTCTGTTTTGATACAGCCTCATTACTTTCATATATTCAGTATTTTCATCATTTCATCATGGAGCTTTCCGTTTGTGGCAACAATGTCTGACGGAACCTGATAGCTAGGTTCATTGCCAGCCATATCAGTTACCGTACCGCCCGCCTCACGGAGAATTGCAATACCCGCGCTGTAATCCCACGGCTTCAGATTTCTTTCGAAAAATCCGTCTATTCTGCCGCACGCTGTATAGCAAAGGTCAAGCGCGGCGCTTCCGCAGCGGCGAATGTCCTCAGAGGCT
>JBJEIV010000424.1:0-5940 GCA_051877395.1 Candidatus Ornithomonoglobus sp. | reverse complement strand
CGGATAAATACGGCGTTGTCGTTGTGGCCCCCGCAGGCGATAAGGAGGCCGACGCGAGCGGACGTCAGTGGCCGCAGCGTGTGGAGGCTATGCGCGCAACAATGATACGGTTCAGAAACAGTCCGTCGGTTATTTTCTGGGAGGCGGGAAATAACGCCATAAACTATGTTCATCAACAGGAAATGACAAATTTAAAGGCAAAGCTTGATCCAAACGGCGGACGCTTCTGCGGCTGCAGAACTCTGACCTCATGGGCGCAGATTCAGTCATCGGAGTATGTCGGCACAATGCTTAACCGTCATGCCGCAACCGCAAAGGGCTCAATGAGCCGAGAGGGAAAGCTTGAGATAAACAAGGGCGAGCCGGGCTATAAAATAACGGAGGCAAACAAGCCGTATTTTGACAGCAAGGGAAATGTGGTATATCCGCCTTATGTTACCGACATTGACGCGGATATAAAATACATGCCGATAGTTGAAACCGAATATTACCGTGAGGAATCGGCAAGGCGCGTATGGGACGACTTCTCGCCGCCGGACTATGATCTTGACAACAACTATAAGTCGGACGCGGCAACATCGGGTTATGATTTTTACGACTTTACCTCCGAGGACTTTGTATTGAAGGGCGCTTCAGAGTACGAGCAGTATTTCAGAGACAGAGTAAACGGACGGTCAGGAAACAGCTATTATGCGGCAGCCGCCGCTCTGTGCTGGACTGACTCTAACCAGCATGCGAGAACAACCTACAGCGAGAACGGACGTATGAGCGGACGTATGGATCCGATCCGTCTGCCAAAGGAATCCTATTACGCGTATCAGGTAATGCAGGAGGAGGACTCGGACGGCGAAAATCAGCTCCATATTGTCGGACACTGGAACTATGATCCGGTAGACGACAAGACCCGCGAGGAAGGCGGCAACTATTATTATCCGATAAAGGAGCAGAAGGACGGCGTATGGGTAAAGACCGGAGAATGGGGACGGCGCGACCCGACAAATAAGACGGTGTACGTTGTAGGCTCACAGTTCGTTTCTAAAATAGAGCTGCTTGTTGACGGCGAGGTTATCGGAACATGCACCGAACCGCAGAACACGTTTATATACGCGTTTCCGAATGTGGATGTTACACAGGGCGATAAGGTAGAGGCAATCGCATATGATATAAGAGATAATGTGATAGGACGCGACGAAATCAAGCGCGCCGGAGAGCCGGCTACAGTGCGCCTTACACCGCACACAGGCGCGGAGGGACTTCTGGCTGACGGCAGCGACCTGATGTATTTTGATGTTGAGGTTGTAGATGCCGAGGGCAACGTGTGCCCGCTGTCCTATGACAAGATTAATTTTGAAATAAGCGGCGACGCTCAGTTTATGGGCGGCTATAACAGCGGCTATGCGCAGAATAAGAAAACAGGCTGGGGCGCGGGCGAGACCGTAATCGGCAAGGACTATGTATACGCCGAATGCGGAATTAACCGTGTATTTGTAAAGGCCGGAAGAACTGCCGGAACGATCACGCTCAAGGCAACTGTTGAGGGCGGGGTCATAGCTCCGGTTACAGCTTCGGTAAGCTCGGTCGAGTATCCTGAGGCAATTACGGGCGGACTTACCCTGCACCGTCAGCAGGAGCTTGATTTCGGCGCTATGCCGGAGGTTATAGAGGAGGGCGTAAAGCCGATGAAGCCGCTTGGCAAGCCGGTGAGCGTTGCAAAGACGGAATGGACATCATCTCCACTGATATACACTGTTAAGAAAATTATAGCTGAAAAGGACATTTATACCGTAAAGCTTAATGGTACAGATATAACGACTGTCAACGAGCCATATAAGCCGGATACGGCGACAGGCGTTGTGTGCGATACAGAGCCTGTGCTTGCCGCGTTAAAGGCAGCCGGAGCCGATTTTGAATACACGGCGGGAACAGACAGCATCACCGGAACCTCAAAGAAGGGACAGAGCGGAATTGACGGCAGTATGCACACCTTTGTAGTGGAAAAGGGCAATACTGCAATCGTTTATGACGGCGACAAAAACGGTATTCTTACAAATGCCGAGATTGAGCAGGAAAACGGTCAGCTTATGATGGAGATCGCGGCTCTGTTAAGCTATATTGACGGTGTGTCCACAACAACCGATGAAGTGAATAAGATATTTAACATAACCTACAACGGAAATTAAGGAGGATGCGGAAAATGAAAAAAAGAATATTAGCGGGACTTACGGCCGCGTCAATGCTGCTTTCCGCATTGCCGGCGTTTGCGGAGGACATAAACGAGGTCTATGATGAAATCATGCTGTATATCGACTGTGAGAGCGAGCTGAGCGGTCTGACATTAAACGACGGCGCGCCGGATGGGTCACAGTATTACAGCTACGGCGCGGAGGCCGCAGAGTTCACGGGGCTTGAAAAGCTGGCACAGGACACCTACGCTGATCATATGTGGGAGGCTGATGTGAGGTTTGATGCCGAGGGCGCGGGCTTTACGGTAAAGTCTCAGACGGCTAAGGATAAGGTTGAAACCTGTATAAGACGAAACGATAGTGACGGGGTACCAAAGCTTGCGATTCAGACAAGCGGCTCCGCTTACGCTAAGTATGACGAAATAGATACAGACACATGGTATCATATTCAGCTTATCGGTCAGTACGGCACAACAGAGCCGGTGCTGATGAAGATATATAAATGGGATAACGAAGAGCTTATTTTTCTTAACGAATACGATAACGTAAGCAAGCGCAACAATTCGCCCGCATCATATATAGCGGTGCAGCCGAACACAAGCATTGACAATGTGCGCGTAACAAAGCTCGGCGCGGATACGCTTACCGTTTCCACGCTTCCCGTCGGCACAACGGAGCTTAATGCCGGCTCGGGAGTTACAATGCAGTTTGCAGCGTCAAGAAACGGACGCAGCATAAATAAGCCTGAGATCGAATGGAAGATTTTTGAGAATGATAATGAAATAACCGACGGCAGCGTCACGATAAACTCGGAGGGCGAGCTTAATACTTCAGTTGACTGTGCCGATAAAAATATTACTGTTAAAGCAATCTCCATAGAAAAGGGTAATGTTGAGGGAAGCTATGATTTGACAATAAAATCAGTTAACCTTGACAGTGAAAAATTCGATACCCTGTCTCTCTCTGCTGAAAACGGATACATAAGAGAAGGGGAACCCCTTTCTCTTACCGTTTCAGCGTCAAAGAACGGAGAAAATGTGGAGCTGTCCGACGGTGATATTGTATGGAAGTTCTATAATGAGGACAATGTGCAGGAAACAGGAAACAAATATATATATGTAGAGGACAGCACCCTGTATGTAACCGATAAGGTCATATCGCAGAAAATTGTTGTACGTGCCGAAAGCGCAAGCGGCGTGATAAGCGCCTCGCTTCCCGTCACAGTGAAGGCATCGGATGCGCGCGAGGATGGCGAGAAGGGCGCGAAGGATATTCTGCTCACGTCGGACGCATGTGAAAAGGTTATTGAAGCGGTAACGGTTGAGTCCGGCTCATGGGACGGCTCCCATTACTATTACTGCGCAAGCGGAACCTATGATATGGCAAATGTCGAATCGACAACCGAAAATCTATATATAGAGGCTGATATTAAGTTTACGGAGGAAGGCTCAGGCTTTAAGCTGCGCAACAGCGGCAACTCTAAGGAGGGCGGTCAGATTGCAAGGCAGGGCGACAAGATAGGCAGAGTGGGCGCAAGCAATAAATTTGTATCCTTCTGCAGCGGCGACTCTGAGAGCTGGTATCATATCGAGATTATGACGTGCTGCGGAGGAGCGAGCCCGTACGGAAACGCTTATATTTATAAGTATGACGAGAGCGGAGAGCTTGTAAATCCTGATGACGGAACACCGGGAAAGCCCGCAGAGGGAGCTCTTGACCTGAGAACGATGGCATCACAGGCCTTCCATCACATCCAGCTGCAAACAGGTACCGGAGCGGACAATATGAGAATACTGCAGATTGTACCCGACGAGCTGAGACTTACACTGTCTGCCGATACGGTTTTTGCCGGAGGAAAGGTGCAGGGAAGCTGCGCGGTATTAAGACAGGGTGTTGAGATCCCGTCATATGATCAGTCAAAGCTCACATGGGCTGTATATGACGCCGAGAACAAATATCCCGCGGATACCGACCTCATAGCGGTTGACGGCAGCGGACTTGTAACGGTTGACGCCACAGCTGACGAACAGACGGTATATATCCGCGTAACCGAAGGAGACAGCGGATTATATGAAGGTATGCCGCTTGCAATAAAAGGCAGTGACATATTCACGGTTACAGGAATCGGAGTGAACGAGGAGAACACTGCAATAACAGAATTAAAGGTTGAGAAGAATTTCTTCTACAGCGGAGACGTTGTGTTTATTGCGGCAATGTATGACGAGAACGGAACGCTTATAAAGACAGCGGTAAGGAATATGCGCGACAATACTCTCGCAATGGGAGAAAATAAGATAAGCATTAACGAGATAGAGCTGCCCGAAAGCTTCGGTTCGGTTAAGGTGATGGTCTGGACGTCACTGTAATTTGTTTGAGTAAAGAAGCCGGCTTTGCCGGCTTCTTTGATGAATTGATATATAAGTGAAGGATAATAACAATGAAGAATGTAATAAAGTATACATCGATTACAGAATTAAAAACAAACGATCTTGTGAATCCAGAGGCGGTTCACAATCACAGACCTGTATTTGGCTGGAAAATGAATTCAAATATCGTGGGGCAGAAGCAGCTTGCCTACAGGGTAATTGCAGCGGCTGATGAGGCTATGACCGATATAGTCTGGGATTCGGGAAAGAGAGAAAAGGACACATCATCAGGTATTCAATACAAGGGACCGAAGCTTAAGGACCGCAAGACATATTTCTGGAGTGTACAGGTATGGGATAAGGACAATAAGGTGATAAGCTCGGAGACCGCGCATTTTACAGCCTCCCTGCTCAGCGCGGACGCGTGGAATAACTCGTCATTTATATGTCCCGCAGAAGAAGCGCAGGAGGACAGAAACGGCTCTCCTATTTTCCGCAGAGAGTTCAGTATTGATAAGGAAATTGTATCAACAAAGCTGTATACAACCGCTTTAGGCTGCTATGACGTGTTTATAAACGGCAAACGCGTAGGCGAGCTGCAGCCTGACGGCACAACGGAATATGACGAGCTGAAGCCGGGATTTACCGACATGAGCAAGAGAGTACTGTTTTACGGCTATGACATAACCCATATGCTTGCCGGTGGAACAAACACTATTTCCGCAATTGTGACAAACGGTTGGTGGAACAACTGTGTGAATAATAAAATCGGAGGGGATACAAAGCTCGCGTTCCGCGCCCAGCTCTATCTTGACTATGCCGACGGAACAAGTGAGGTAATCGGCACGGACACATCATGGAAGGCGAGCCGCGGCGGTCCGGTGCTCTACGGCGAAATATTCAACGGAGAATATTACGACGCAAACGCGGACACATCATGGATGAAGAGCGGCTATGACGACAGCGGCTGGGCTGCGGCTGTCACGCGCAGCTGCGGAGTAAGGCTTGTGCCGCATGAGGGACAGAAAACAAGAATAAGAAAGGAGCTGGAGCGGACGGCGGTAAGCGTCACGGTATACGAGGGCGCGGTCGGAGCCGGAAGCGACAGATACGGTGTGATCAATAAAAAGGCAGTCTACGGCGGTGATGAGGTGTTCAGACTGAAAAAAGGACGGACTGCGGTAATAGATTTCGGACAGAATTTTGCCGGATGGCCGGAAATATCCGCGGAAGGGGCGCAGGGTACGGAAATCACGATTCAGTGCGCCGAGATGCTCAATGACTGCAAAGGACTTATGTCAAGGCAGAACGACGGACCTGAGGGCAGCGTTTACCGCAAAAATCTGCGCGGAGCAGAGGCGACTCTGAAGTACACCATGAACGGAAACGGT
>JBJEIV010000423.1:0-5959 GCA_051877395.1 Candidatus Ornithomonoglobus sp. | reverse complement strand
ATGACGGTGAAAAACGCGTTATAATGGAGGTCTGCGGAACTCATACCGCGTCAATTTCCGAAAACGGAATTGCAGATATGCTCTCGCCGAGGATAAGGCTCATATCCGGCCCGGGCTGCCCTGTGTGCGTCACGGTAGCCTCGTATATTGATAGGCTGATTGAGCTTTCGCTGAAGCCGGACACGACGGTCGTCACCTTCGGGGATATGCTGCGCGTTCGCGGCTCGGAGCGTTCTCTGAGGGATGCGGCGGCGCAGGGCGCGTCGGTCAGGATGATATATTCACCGTTTGAAGTGGTTAAAATGGCGGTAGAGCAGCCGGATAAGCAATTTGTTTTTGCGGCGGTAGGCTTTGAAACCACAACTCCGGCATACGCATTGATTGTCGGACAGCTGATTAAGGATAATATAAAGAATGTCCGGCTGCTGACAGCGCTTAAAACCATGCCGGAGGCAATAAGAATGGTATATAAAAGCGGCACGGAGATAACGGGCTTTCTTGCGCCGGGACATGTGAGCGTAATAACAGGTCATCGCCTGTTTGAAGAGCTTGCGCATGAGCTGGGAGTTCCGTTCGTGACAGCCGGCTTTAAGGGGGAGGAGCTGCTTGCCGCTGTATACGCGCTCGTAAAGCTGTCGGGCGGCAGGTCGCTTAATCTGTATCCGTCTGTTGTTACCTATGATGGAAATGAAACGGCGCAGAAGACGGTAAACAAATATTTTATCCCATGCGACGCGGCATGGCGGGGCATGGGGATAATAAAAGGCTCCGGTATGCGGCTTCGCGATGAATATATAGAATTTGACGCGGGCAGCGCGGAGCTTATTGAGGATAAAATGTTTAACAGCGCGTGCAGCTGCGGTGATGTGATATGCGGCAGAAAATCACCCGATGAATGTCCTATGTTCGGCAAGGTCTGCACACCCGACACACCGCAGGGCGCGTGTATGGTATCAACCGAAGGCTCATGCTTTCATTACTACATAAACGGACGAAAGGGGTCGTTACATTGAAAATAACAATGGCTCACGGCAGCGGCGGAAAATCCACATCAATGCTGATTGAGGAAATATTTCAAAAGGCAAACTCAAACCCCGTGCTTGATATGATGGAGGACAGCGCGGTGGTGGACGGAAGCGCGAGAATCGCGGTTACAACGGACAGCTTTGTAGTAACTCCGCTTAGATTCAGGGGAGGAGATATAGGCAGGCTTGCCGTGTGCGGCACGGTAAACGATCTTCTTATGCGCGGCGCTGTTCCGAAATACATCACAAGTGCGTACATAATAGAAACAGGCGCCGATACAGAAATATTGGAGGAAATCGCCGTATCAATGGCGCGGACCGCAAAGGAAGCCGGAGTAGCAGTAATTGCCGGTGATACAAAGGTTATTGAGGGCAGCGGCGGAGTTTATATAAATACTACAGGTGTCGGATTTGTGGACTGCAAAACCGATATAAAAAGCTCTAACTGCCGTGTCGGAGATAAGCTTATTGTTTCGGGTAATCTCGGCGACCATCATGCCGCAATTTTAAGCGAGAGAATGGAAATTGAAAACGAAATAAAAAGCGACTGCGCGCCGCTTGGGGATATGGTAAAAAATATGATGGATGCAGGGATTGAAATCCATGCTTTGCGCGATATTACCCGCGGCGGTCTGGGAACAATTCTTAATGAATTTGCGTCGGCCTCTGGCTGCGGGTTTGAAATTGACGAGGAAAAAGTACCTGTTTCACAGACGGTCAAGGCATTTGCAAAAATACTCGGACTTAATATAATGCACATGGGCAACGAGGGCAAGCTTGCGGCGGTGGTAAGCGAAGCGGACGCAGAACGCGCGCTTGAAATCATAAAAAACAGCCGTTACGGTGAAAACGCCGCCATTATCGGCGAAGTAACCGACGGCGGCGGTGTGGTTATGAATACGGTATTAGGCGGACGGCGCGTAATAAGCGAGCTTTACGGTGAGGGATTACCGAGGATATGTTAATCCTCAATATCAATGCTGTCAACAAGAAATTCCTTGCCGGAAATTATCGTAAGCTTTTGACTGCCGCATTGCGCACAGCGGAAGCGGAACCGGATAAGGCGGGTTTCCTTTCCGCAGTCGGAGCATTTCGCGACAGCCGGAATACTTTTAAATTCGAGCTTAGCGTGAGCGGCGATTGTACCGTCGCTCACAATGTCAAAATACTCCTGTATATACTGAGGAACGCACCCGGTCATTTCGCCGAGTGTTATTTTTATGCGGTTGATTTTTTTCGCACCCGCATTCTCCGCCGAGGACAGCGCGATATTTAATATACTCTGTGTGATTGACAGCTCATGCATTCAGCTTTTCCTCAATTCTCGCCGTCAGCCAGCCGATAAATCCCTCAAGACCATCACCTGTTTTATTTGAAACACGGAATATGTTAATATCGGGATTTATTTCCTTTGCGTTGTTCTCAACGCGCTTCTCGTCAAAGTCGAAGTAGGGGAGCATATCATATTTGTTAAGTATCAGCGCGTCGGTAGTTCTGAACATCAGCGGATATTTCTCGACCTTATCGTCACCCTCCGGAATACTGAGGAGCGCTATTCTGAAATCCTCACCGATATTAAATTCCGCCGGACACACAAGATTGCCTATATTTTCAACAAAAATAACGTCCAGAGCGTCAAGTTCAAATTCCGGCAGAAGATTTTGGATTGACATTGCCTCAATATGACACGCTCCGTCGGTGTTAAGCTGAACAACCGGCACGCCGAGCAGCTTCATTCTCTCCGCGTCAATCTGACCGGCAATATCTCCCTCAATTACGCCGATTTTAAATTTGTCCGACATCGCTTTTATAATTGAAGTGATAACTGAGGTTTTACCGGCGCCCGGCGAACCCATAACATTTACAAGACATACCTTTTTTTCAGCAAGCTCCTTTTTGATCTCATCCGAACAGTCCTCGTTCCATTCCATGATCTGATGTACAACCTTTATTTCCATGTTTATCAATCTCCGTTTCCTTTAAGCTTACATATATTTTATCACAACCCATAGGTAAATGCAAGCGGGAAGCCGATTTATATTAAAATTAAATTTTTGTATTTACTCTTGACTTTTACTATAATTTATAGTATTATAAATTATAGTAAAAGGAGGTCATATATGTCCACAATAGATTTAATAATTTTAGGAATGGTTTCCGAACGCCCGCAAAGCGCTTATGATATACAGAAGGATGTTGAGGAGCATAATCTTCCAGAATGGACAAGAATAAGCATACCGTCTGTATATAAAAAGGTTTTGAGCTTACAGGAAAAGGGATATATTTCCGGTGAGGAGGTCAAGGGCGGACGTTTTGCAGCAAAAAGCATTTATCATATAACAGAAAGCGGAAAAGCGTATTTAAAGGAGCTTATGTGTGAATATTCAATGCAGCGGCCGAAGGTTCTTCTGGATTTTAATGCTGTAATATGTAACCTGAATAAGCTTGACACCGATACAGCCTCAGAGCTTATACAGAATATTATCAGCGGTATATCAAAATCCAAAGAATATTACGATAATGCTTTAAGTGAGCATGCACACATTCCGCTTGTGGGCAGAGCAATTATGGAGCAGCAGGTGTTGGTTTGTGATGCGCTGTTAAAATGGGCAAACAATTTTAAGGAGGAATTTGAAAATGAAAAGCTATGACAATTTTTTTCTGCCGGTAAATGATATGGAAGCGGCAAAGAGATATTACGCTGATACACTCGGATTAACGCTGAAATTTGACTTTGCGGATAAAGGAATGACGGCGTACAGTGTCGGAGAGGAGGAGCCTGCAATTATTTTAAAGGACATCAATAAATTCAGTGAGGTCAAGCCCACAATATGGTTTGTGGTTGATGACGTATATAAAGCCTATGAGGCGCTCAAGAGAAAAGGTGTTAATTTTATTTCAGAGCCGTTCAGGATTTATACGGGAACAGCGGTTGAGTTTGACGATCCGTTCGGGAACAGGCTTGGAATCACCGATTATAATAAATTATCATGATCTTTGTGCGCAGCAGCCTGACAATCCTGTTTGAAAATCCGTTCTGGGTGGGGATTTACGAGCGTGAATATGATAATCAATATGAGGTATGCAGAATTGTTTTCGGAGCGGAGCCGAAGGATTATGAGGTATATGAGTATATGCTCAAAAGCTGGCACAGACTGAAATTCAGTTCTCCCATTAAATCCGATTCTGTTCATAAAAATCATACCAACCCGAAAAGAATCCGGCGCATGATAAATAAACAAATCCAGTCAAAAGGAATGGGAACAAAAGCGCAGCAGGCATTGAAGCGGCAATATGAAATATCAAAACAGCTTTCAAAATCCGCCGCAAAAGAAAGACATGATGCAGAAAAGAATTACAAAAACGAGTTAAAACAGAAAAAGAAACATGAGAAGCATAAGGGACATTAATATTAAACTATACAAACAAAAATCCGCACAGCTGCGCGGATTTTGTTTGTATACAGTGATAATTATCTCTTTGAGAACTGTGGCGCTCTTCTCGCTGCCTTGAGACCGTACTTCTTTCTTTCCTTCATACGTGAGTCACGTGTGAGGAAGCCTGCTGCCTTGAGGTCTGCACGATAAGCCTCTGTGTCAACCTCAAGAAGGGCTCTTGAGATACCGTGACGGATTGCGCCGGCCTGACCTGTAAAGCCGCCGCCCTCAACCTTAACGATTACATCAAACTTATCAAGTGTCTTTGTAAGTACCAACGGCTGACGAACGATGAGCTTGAGTGTTTCAAGACCGAAATACTCGTCGATTGATCTGCCGTTGATTGTTATTTTACCGTTGCCCGGAACCAAGCGGACTCTTGCAACGGATGACTTTCTTCTACCTGTACCATAAAACTGTACGTTTGCCATTATTAAAATCCTCCTTATGCTGCTTATTTAATTTCCTGAGTCCAAGCAACCGGCTTCTGAGCCTCGTGGTTGTGTTCAGCGTCAGCGTATACCTTTAATCTTGTGATAGCCTTTCTTCCGATTGAGTTGTTCGGAAGCATGCCGTTTACAGCGTAAATCATAGCCTGCTCCGGCTTCTCTGCCATGAGCTTGTCGTAGTGTATCTCCTTGATACCGCCTACCCAGCCTGTGTGGTAGTAACGAACCTTCTGGCTGAGCTTATTGCCAGTGAGAACTGCCTGTGCAGCGTTAATAATGATTACAAAGTCACCGCAGTCAACATTCGGTGTGAATGTCGGAAGGTGCTTACCTCTCAAAATGCTTGCGGCTGTTGCGGCAACTCTGCCGAGCGGCTTGCCTGCAGCGTCGATAACATACCATTTTCTATCAACGTCAGCCGGTTTCTGCAAATAACTTGAATTTGGCTTCATGTTATAATTCCTCCATCTGAATTTAGTCATTTAATAATCTGTTTAATCAACGAGGTTTATTTTACTATGTTTTTTTTGATTTGTCAATACTTTTTTAAATAAATTTTAAAAATCAAATATTTTTCTTCTGAAATCGCCGTTTTTCTTTAATTATCTCTTAAATCCTCATTCGCTATTTTAAAAATCATATGCCGAAAACGGCTTAAAAGCGTCAAAAAACGGGAGTCGTAAGAGACTCCCGAAGCCGTGTATCAGCGTATTGCTCTCATTCCGATAAGCTCAATGTGAGATGAAATGTATTCTTCCTTAGACTCAAAGCTCTCGGCATAGTCCGTTGAGAGATATTTTTTGTTATCATCTGCAAAAACCGTCACGCAGCATTGCTCGGCGCCGTATTTTTCAAGCGACATCACCGAGCCTATGAAATTTGCGCCCGATGAAATTCCTACTCCGATGCCAAGCTCTCGCGCAAGCTTCTGCGCCATTATGACAGAGTCGATATCATCGACCGAAACAACCTCGTCAAGCTCGTCAAGATGGCATATCGAAGGAATAAATTCATCCGATATTCCCGCAATTCTGTGATTGCCGGTTTT
>JBJEIV010000422.1:0-5961 GCA_051877395.1 Candidatus Ornithomonoglobus sp. | reverse complement strand
TTCTCAGACATAAATGAAAAGGCTATGCTTCATTCTTTGAATGTTGTGTAGCCTTTTGAGCTTCTAAAAAACGTAGGTTATTTTACAACTATTCAGGTATTAGAAATGGCATAATAAAGATATATTGATACATGATCACGAAACAAGCATCTACAATGTAATAGAAAGCTGCAAGCGTCGAGGTGAGAATATATTTAAAAAGATAAAATCAATCATAACAACTCAACCTGTTACGGCGTAACAGGTTTTATTTGGGTGTTGATAGCTAAATAGTAACCAACACAGACAGTTGCCGGCAACATTTTTTTAAAAATCCTTGCAAATTGACATAATATATGTTATAATAATATTTATAGGAATTTTAGAAAGGAGCAGACAGTATGGCAGCGGTTAAAAAGAAGAAAGCGTTGACTTATAACGGAAAGCCGATATACAGATGCGGCGACAGGATATTTTACGGAAACTTGGAAGATAAGCTTATACTGGTTCTCGACATAAAGGAAACCAAGAAGGTCAAAGACCTCAATGTAGCCACAAAGGTCATTGTTCAGGTGATGGATAACACCGGAGAGCTTGGAAAAGGACAGGTATTCAGAAAGACAGAGCGTGATAATTTATATAAGGCGCTCGACACAGGTGAGTGGTGGCTAAAGCAGGCGCTTACCCAGTTTGTATAGGAATGTAAGGCTATGAATCGATACGGTTCATAGCATTTTTTTTGCAAAAAAACAGACCGGGGATTACACCCGGCCGTGATTTCATATAATTATGATGAAGAAAGAACAACGAGAACTAATGTTGTGATAAGGAACAGAACTGCAACTGTTGTTGTAAGCTGAACCTGCATCTTTTCCTTAGTTGTGCCGCCTGCCTTCTTGAAGAATGAATCGCCCATATCTGACGAAGCACCCTGTATACCTCTCATACCCGGATCCTTACCCTCCTGCGCAAGCACAATGACGATAAGCAATATTGATACGATAAGGTGCAGAATAACAAATAATGTATTCATGGTCTGACCTCCTTTGTTTAAGAGCATTTCTGCTCATGTAATAGCGCTATACCTATCTATTATACCATATAATTTTAATTTTGCAAGTATTTTTTTAAATTTTTTTGCTTTTTTACATTTTTTTCTGCTGAGCCGATTTTTTCATCTCCATATATGGAAGCGTTTCATATCCGCATTTTTTATATACATTAATTGCCCGTTCGTTGTCCTCCTCAACCTCTAATCTTAATATTGTACCGGGATATTTTTCCTCTATATATTTGAAAAAATTGCTGCCGATGCCCAGTCCCCTGTATTCGCTTTTGATATATAAATCCTCAATCCATATGCAGGCTTTCCCAAATTCTGTGGAAAAACTCTTTGCAGCCATCGCATAACCCTGTATTTCACTGTTATTCTCAAAGATATATCCTTCCAGATACGGACACTCACTGATGCAATTTTCCACATCATTTGTAAATATCTCCTCTGAACCGTTGCTTAATACTGCCGGCGAAGCATAAAAAACCCGCATCATTTCAATAACCTGCTCCTTATCTTCTGCTGTCATAGCTCTTATTACGGTATCCATTTTATCAGTTCACTCCTTATATTTCTGTTTATCTCTGTGCAGAATTATAACATAGATATTGTGATTTTGCAATCAAAAAATCCGATTGTCAATACCGAAATAATCACTGTTAAAATAAAATTCTTTTAAACTTTTCAAAAAAAGCTGTACTATCAGGAAAAAATATGTTATACTAAATATAAATAATCTATATAGCATGCATTAAGTACTTCGTAGTTTAATAATACTTAATGCATGCGGTTAATGCCTCTTTTCACTAAGTTTTCTTCATTATATTGACTATAGAAAACTTAGTGAGAAGCATATAGAAAAAGGAGGACAGCATGGATTATAAGGACGAGGAAAAAGAAAAGGTAATAATAGCCGGACTGCACACGGGCAGCCGCGACTATATAAATGATACAACCGAGGAATCCATGCGCGAGCTTGCAGAGCTTGTGGAGACTGCGGGAGGTGAGGTTGTCTGCGAGGTGGTGCAGAACAGACCAGCGCCGGACAGCGGAACCTATCTGGGTGAGGGAAAGCTTGAGGAGGTTAAAAATGCCGCTCAGTCGCTGGGAGCCGCGCTTGTGGTATTTGATGACGAGCTTTCTCCCGCGCAGCTAAGAAACGTAAACGAATTTCTCGGAGTGCGGGTGCTTGACCGTTCCATGCTGATTCTTGATATATTTGCAATGCGCGCCCGCTCGGGAGAGGGTAAGCTTCAGGTGGAGCTTGCGCAGCTTAAATATCAGCTTCCGAGACTGCATGGCTGGGGACTTGAGATGCACCGTCTCGGCGCGGGAATCGGAACGAGAGGACCGGGAGAAACGCAGCTTGAAACCGACAGAAGACATATCAGAACAAGAATAGCTGCCCTTGAAGCGGAAATAAAGGAAATAAAAAAACACAGAGGGCTGCTCAGAGCGCGCAGAGAGAAGGACGGTGTTATAACCGCCGCGCTGGTCGGCTACACGAACGCCGGAAAGTCAACCCTGCTTAACCGTCTTACGGATGCGGGAGTGTTCGCGGAGGACAAGCTGTTTGCAACGCTTGACACGACCTCACGGGCAATAACCCTTGAGGACAACCGCAGAATTATACTGATTGATACCGTAGGATTTATAAGAAAGCTGCCGCATTATCTTATTGAAGCCTTCAAATCAACGCTTGAAGAAGCTGCATCAGCTGATTTTCTGCTGCATGTTGTAGACGTGTCCGCGGCGGAAACGGATAATCAGATAACTGTTGTAAACAACGTACTGGATGAAATCGGCGCGGGAGGAAAGCCTGTTATAAACGTATATAATAAGTGTGACTTGAATCCGGAGTATATGCCGGCAGACGGCGGTAAGGCAAAGCATGTGTTCATCAGCGCAAAAACCGGCAAGGGCTTGAAGGAGCTGATGCAGGCAATCGCGGATACGGCTCCGGGCAAAAAGTCAAAGCACAGACTGCTTATTCCGTATTCGGAGGGCGGTGTGCTCAACGCGCTGCACAGCGGCGAAAAGATACTGAGTGAGGAATACACAGCAGAGGGAACAGAGGTCGAGGTGCTGCTTGACGAGGCTGTTTACGGCAGACTTAAAGGGTTTGAAATATTATGAGAAGGAGGCGCGCTGTTGTCAAAAAGGGAAATATATAAAACGGTTGCGGAGGAATCCGAAACGCTTATAATAGAAAAAAAATCAAAATTTATATCCCATGTAAAGCCTGTGGATAATGAGGCGGACGCGCTTGCCTATCTTAATAAAATACGTTCACAGTACGCGGACGCGCGACATAACGTGTACGCGTATGTGATAGATGAGAACAATATATTCCGTTATTCCGACGACGGAGAGCCATCGGGAACCGCGGGAATGCCGGTTCTTGACACTATAAGAAAGTCCGGTCTGGTGGATGTGATTGTGGTTGTAACCAGATATTTCGGAGGGACGCTGCTCGGAACCGGAGGACTTGTTCACACCTACAGCGCGTCGGCAAAAAAAGGGCTTGAGGAATCGGGTATAATAACGAGAACAATGTGTGATATTATATCCGTAAAGGTAAGCTATGACATGGTAGGAAAGCTGCAATATACCTTGGCTGCGGATGGCTTTGAGGTCGAGGACACGCTGTATGAAAATGATGTGACATTTTTTATCAGCTCCCCTAAAAAGGATACAGAGCGCCTTATGGCAAGACTTGTGGATATAACAAGCGGACGGGCTGAGATAAAGGCTGTTGATCAGAAATATGTTGATAAATCGGAAGAATAAACAAGGAGGAAGAGGAAATGGAGATTAAATTAACAAAGCAGATGTATGACGGTGAGGTTCTTAAATCGGATATACCCGTATTGGTGGACTTCTGGGCGCCATGGTGCGGACCATGTCAGATGGTAGGTCCGGTTATTTCGGAAATCGCGGAGGAGTATGCAGGAAGAGTCAAGGTCTGCAAGGTAAATGTGGACGAGGAAAGCGAGCTTGCGTCGGCAAACGCTATTGTGTCAATTCCGACGGTAATTCTTTTCAGTCAGGGCAGGATAGTGGGAAAGCTTGTAGGCGCGAGAAGCTTTGACGATTATGCAGATTTGATAGAACAATTCATATAAATGAATAAAAATTCATCAAAAGCTTAGATTTTTTCTAAAAAGGCTTGCATTTTTATTCAAAATAGTGTATAATATGTATATTCTATGGGGAGTCCGTGTACGGGCTCCCATACACTTTGGAAAGGGAAAAGGAATATGTTAAACGATGTTATTGCATTGGATAAAAAATATTATATGAACACCTTCGGCGACCGTCTTCCTGTATGCTTTGAAAATGGCGAGGGAATGAAGCTCTATGCCGATAACGGCGAGGTGTATTATGATTTCCTCGGCGGCATTGCTGTAAACGCCATCGGGCACTGTCATCCTGATTTTGTATCGGCAATGAAGGCGCAGCTTGATAAGCTGATACACACTTCAAGCTTGTATTACATAGAAAATCAGGCAAGGCTTGCCCAGAAGCTTGTTGAGAGCACCTGCGCGGATAAGGCGTTTTTCTGCAACAGCGGCGCGGAGGCGAATGAGGGAGCGTTCAAGCTTGCAAGGATATATTTTTATAAGAAGGGTATTGACAAATCGGAAATCATCTCGCTTGACCATTCCTTCCACGGCAGAACGATCGCAACCGTAGCCGCGACAGGACAGGAGCATTATCAGGCGCCGTACCGTCCGTTTACAAACGGCTTTAAGCAGATTGCGCCAAACAGCTTTGAGGCTGTGGAGGAGGCTGTAACGGATAAAACAGCCGCAATCATAGTCGAGCTTATTCAGGGCGAGTCGGGCGTAAATCCGATGGATGTTGAATATGCGAGGAAGCTTCGTAAATTCTGTGACGAAAAGGGGATTCTTCTTATTGTTGACGAGGTTCAGACAGGCATGGGAAGAACGGGAAAGCTTTTCGCTCATGAGCTTTACGGCATAGAGCCGGATATATTTACCTGCGCAAAGGCTCTCGGCGGCGGCGTGCCTATAGGCGCGGTATGCGCAAAGGCAGAGGCTGCGGCGGCATTTGAGCCGGGCGACCACGGCACGACCTTCGGCGGAAATCCCCTTGCAACGGCGGCGGGAATTGCGGTATTTGACATATTTGAAAAGGAAGGGCTTGTGGAAAACAGTGCAAGGATGGGTGAGATTTTTAAGGAAAAGCTCAAGGCAGTACAGGCAAGGTATCCCGAAAAAATAACAGACGTCAGAGGCGCGGGTCTGCTCATCGGTATTGAGGTAAAGCCCGAAATTGCATCTTTGGTGTTTAAAAAGCTGCATGAAAAGAAGATGCTTACAAGCCTTTGCAAGGGGCTTACAATACGCGTTGCTCCGGCGCTCAATATAACCGAGCGGGAGATAGATATATTTATTAAGGCATTAAATGAAGTTATGGAGGAAATATAAAATGCAGGATTTAATCAGCTTACATGACCTCACAGCGGAAGAGGTTCAGGACTTGTTAAAGCTCGGCTTGAAGCTCAAGGCCGAATTAAAGGCGGGTATTCCGCACCCGATTTTAAAGGGCAAAACGCTTGGTATGATATTTACAAAGTCATCGACAAGAACCCGTGTTTCCTTTGAGGTGGGCATGACGCAGCTCGGCGGCTATCCGCTGTTCCTGTCATCAAACGACATTCAGCTCGGACGCGGCGAGTCGATTCATGACACGGCAAAGGTGCTGGAGCGTTATCTTGACGGTATTATGATCCGTACATACGCCCACAGCGATGTTATTGAGCTTGCCGAGGAGGCGAGTATTCCGGTAATTAACGCGCTTACAGACTTACTGCATCCCTGTCAGGTGCTTGCAGATCTCATGACGACATATGAGCACAAGGGAAAGCTTGAGGGTCTGAAGTTCGCGTATATCGGAGACGG
>JBJEIV010000421.1:0-6028 GCA_051877395.1 Candidatus Ornithomonoglobus sp. | reverse complement strand
GATAAAGGCGTGTCAGCTTGTGTTCAAGTATCTGCCCAGAGCCTACCGCAGCGGCGCGCAGGACAGGGAAGCGCGGGAGAGAATGCACAACGCAAGCTGTATTGCCGGAATGGCGTTTACAAATGCGTTTTTAGGCGCAAACCACTCGATCGCTCATAAGATAGGCGGAGAGTACCATATTCCCCACGGCAGAGCCAACGCCGTGCTGCTGCCGCATATGATACGCTACAACAGCACAATGCCGACAAAGCTTGTGTCATGGCCGAAATACCGCTGCTTCATAGCCGACAAGAAGTATGCCGACATTGCCGAATACTGCGGCTTTAAGGGCGAAACAACCGAGGAAAGCATTGATAACCTCATAAGAGCCGTGAGAAAGCTTATGCAGGAATGCAATATGCCTATGACCTATGCCGAATGCGGCATAAACGAGCATGAGTATATGTCAAAGCTCAGCGACCTTGCAAACAAGGCGTTCGAGGATCAGTGCACAACAGCGAACCCGAGACTGCCGCTTGTAAGCGAGATCGAGGAGCTTATGAAGAAGGCGTATTACGGAAAATAAAATAACAGAAAATAAGCCGAAAGGTCATAGCAATGATTGATGCTGCCTTTCGGCTTTATATATCTTATGATGTATCATTTTTACAACCGATTATATTATAAAAATAGTGTAAAATCAATATGCAGAGTGCAAAAAATGAGACAATTCATGGGGTGATACTAATGAAACAGAGAATCAATGCGAACGGTAAAAATCTTATCGGTAAAAGACTGCGGGAATTGAGAGCCGATAAAGGTTTATCACAGCGAGACTTGGCGAGGGAGCTTCAGCTTATCGGAATGGATATGGATAAGAATGTGATTACAAGAATAGAGACAAATAAGAGATATGTTACCGATTTTGAGTTACAGGCGTTAAAACAGATTTTTTGTGTTTCATATGACTATCTTATAGATGGTGCAGAGTAAAATATAAGTGCATCATATAGGAGAATTGTCTGTGTTAATAGACGAACGCAGACAATCCGCCCCATATATCTATTATTTATCTATAATCCTGCCGTCAGTGGAAATTACGGCAACCTGCCACGGAATGAACTTACCGCTGTTCTGAAGCGCTATTTTAACAGCATGCTCGATACCGCCGCAGCACGGGACCTCCATACGAGCGACCGTTACGCTTTTTATATCATTTTCGCGTATGATTTCGGTCAGCTTTTCGGAATAATCCGCGCCGTCAAGCTTGGGGCAGCCAATCAGCGTAATGCGGTTTTTGGTAAATTTTTCATGGAAATTACCGTAGGCATATGCTGTGCAGTCGGCGGCAATCAGCAGATTTGCGCCGTCAAAATACGGCGCGTTTGCCGGCACAAGCTTTATCTGCACAGGCCATTGTGAAAGTCTGCTGCCTATTACCGGAATATCCTTTTCAATTTGATTTTCACGCTGTATTCTCTTTATATTTGTTCCGGGACAGCCGCATGGCATGGCTTTCTTTTTCTCCCGCTGCGCGGCCTTTACGGCGGCTTCATCATATGCGGCAGCCTCCCGCTCCGTAAAGGTAATGGCTCCTGTAGGGCATGACGGCAGGCAGTCGCCAAGACCGTCACAGTAATCATCGCGGAGAAGTCTTGCTTTCCCGTTTACCATGCCGATCGCTCCCTCGTGGCAGGCAGCGGCGCACGCTCCGCAGCCGTTGCATTTTTCTTCATCTATCTGAATAATTCTTCTTATCATTATATTTTCCTCCTGTATTTGTTTTTTGCATAATCTTGATTTTGCAGGTTTATTATAATATAATAAAAGAAATAAGTCTGTTGTATTTGCAACAAAAGGAGAACAAAGTGAAAAAATATTTTCAGATTCTAAAGCGGTCAAAGCTGTTTGCCGGAATAAACGAGAATGAAATTGAGGATATATTGGACTGCCTGTCCGCAGAAATACGGAGCTATGGCAGGGGCGCATATATATTCCGCGCCGGAGAGTATATATCGGAGGTGGCGCTGCTTTTAGAGGGCTGCGTGTATATTCAGCGCGAGGATTACTGGGGAAATCTGAGTATATTAAACAAGATTACCGAAGGCGAGGTTTTCGGTGAGGCGTATGCCGTGCCGGGCAGCGGCGCGGCTCTGGACAATGTAACTGCAACAGAAAACAGTACCGTATTATTTCTTGATTTTAACCGTATTTTTACGGTGTGTTCATCTGCGTGCCGATTCCATTCGGCGCTTATACAGAACTTGTTTTTACTGCTTGCGGAAAAGAACAGAATGCTTGCGCAGAAGCTTGGGCATATGTCACAGCGCACCACGCGCGAAAAGCTGCTGTCATATTTATCCGAGCAGTCGGCAAAAGAGGGGAGTACCTCTTTTTATATTCCGTTTAATCGTCAGCAGCTTGCGGATTTTCTGGCAGTTGACAGAAGCGCTATGTCAAACGAGCTTTGCAAAATGAGGGATGACGGTTTGCTTTCCTTTAACAGAAATCACTTTGTTTTGTTATAAAATATAAATATGGACAAAACTACAGGGGCATGGTATAATATAGACATATACCAAAGTACAGGACGGATTTAAATGAGGATTAAGATAGTATACGCGGACACTGAGCAGCCGTTTGGCGCTTATGAAAAATATCTGCCGCTGATTTCGGCGCAGCGGCGGGAAAAAATAGAGCGTCTGCGCCGTGACAGAGCTAAAATAATGTCGCTGCTTACCGGACTGCTTATAAGAAAAGAGATTTCGGAGCAGCTTAGTATTCCGCCTAAGGAGCTTGCGTTCGGCTATGGTGAGCACGGCAAGCCGTATCTTCTGAATAATGAAAATTATCATTTTTCGGTTTCACATTCGGGGAACTGTATTGCCTTTGCGGGCTGCGATGCCCCGGTTGGCATAGATGTGGAGCGTATTCGCGAGGCAAAGCTTAAAATAGCGAGAAGGTTTTTTACGAAAAACGAATGCAGCTTTATTGAAAAGAGCGCGGAGCCGGATACGGATTTTTTTAAAATATGGACGGCAAAGGAAGCGTATGTAAAAATGCTCGGAACGGGATTGTCAAAATCGCTTACTTCGTTTGATGTTCTGAATAACAGCTTGAACTGCGGTTTTTGCACAAGGCTTCTGCCCGGCTATGCTCTTACGGTCTGCGCGAAACAGAGAAAGCTTAATAATGTTATAACGGACGAGGCGGATATTGACAGTCTGCTTTGCATATAAAAAAATAATAGAAAAAGGAAATGTTTATTTATTTTTACCAAAAGTTTTTCAAAAAATACATTTCCTTTTTATTTTTTTACATTGAAACAACTTTACAAATCTTTTACAATAGTAGTATATAATAAATATAGAAAGGGATGAGAAACGTGTCTGATTATATTCTTGAGCTAAAGGGAATAACGAAGATCTTCCCCGGAGTTAAAGCTCTTGATAATGTTCCTTTCCAGCTCAAGCAGGGCGAGATTCATGCGCTGATGGGCGAAAACGGAGCCGGAAAGTCAACATTCATCAAGGTAATCACCGGAGTACACCGTCCTGAGGCGGGAGAAATATTCCTCAACGGCGAAAAGGTTGAATTCAGGACCCCTAAGGACGCGCAGAATCACAGCATTGCGGCTATTTATCAGCATGGTACTACCTATCCGTTCCTCAGCGTTACAGAGAACATCTTTATCGGTCATGAGAAGATGACAAAGCTTAACACTATTGACTGGAAGCAGATGCACAAGGATGCGGCGGCGCTTTTAAAGCGTCTCGGAAGCGATATTGACCCGCATACCAACATGAGCAATCTCACAGTTGCGGAGCAGCAGATCGTTGAAATCGCAAAGGCTATTTCAACAAATGCCAAAATCATCATCATGGATGAGCCTACGGCGGCTCTTTCAAAGAGAGAATGCGAGGAGCTTTACAGAATCACGGAACAGCTCAGAGATGAGGGCTGCTCGATTATCTTTATTTCACACCGTTTTGAGGATATGTACAGACTCGCAAGCAGAGTTACTGTATTCAGAGATTCGCAGTACATAGGAACATGGGATGTGGACGGAATTTCAAATGATGTTCTTATTTCCAAGATGGTAGGACGTGAAATTTCGCAGATTTACCCGAAGCAGCAGATCAAACAGGGTAAGGAAATATTTAAGGTGGAGGGTCTTTCAAAGACAGGCTATTATAAGGATGTGACCTTCTCACTGCACGAGGGCGAAATCCTCGCAATGACAGGTCTTGTCGGCGCGGGTCGTACAGAGGTCTGTCAGGGTATAATGGGAATTGAAAGACCGGACAGCGGAAAGGTCATTCTTGATGGCAAAACGCTTAAAATTCATCATCCGTCAGACGCGATGGAGGCAGGAATAGGCTATCTGCCGGAGGATAGGCAGAAGCAGGGACTTATCCTCGACTGGGGCCTCGGACAGAATGTAACGCTTTCCACTCTTGAAAAGTTCACACACGGCTCTGTTATAAACAGACATGAGGAAAGACAGAGGTCAAAGGAGCTGCTTGAGAAGGTCAAGACAAAGGCGCTTTCGGTATTTGATAAGGCGTCAAGCCTTTCGGGCGGCAACCAGCAGAAGGTTATTGTTGCGAAGGTGTTAAGCTCTGATATCAGAGTCGTAATTCTCGATGAGCCGACAAAGGGCGTTGACGTAGGCGCAAAGGCTCAGATTTATGAGATCATGTCGGAATTGGCGGCGCAGGGCTACGGTGTCATCATGATTTCATCGGAAATGCCTGAGGTTATAGGCATGGCGGATACGATTCTCGTCATGAAGGAAGGCAGAGTTTCAAGAATTTTTGAGGGTGATGAGGTCAAGGGTATCACTCAGGAAAAGATTCTTGAGGCCGCAATGAATATGTAAGGAGGTGCAGTCGTATTATGAGTAAATTTAAAAAAATATTCTCGTCGAATATCCGTGAATTAAGTCTTGTCATAGTTATGATTGCAATCGCTATATTTGTTCAGTACAGAAGCGGCGGTAACTTCTTAACTGTGGAAAATATTTCGGATATGCTTGCGGAAACATCGGTTCTCGCGATATGCGCGGTCGGAATGATGTTTGTTATAGTAACGGGCGGTATCGACCTTTCGATAGGCGCGATAATGGCTCTGGGAGCTATGGCAGGCTGTACGGTGCTTAAAAATAATCAGTCGATGCCGATAATCGCGGTAATCGGCATTGCAATGGCGGTAGGTCTTGTATGCGGTATCTTTAACGGCGTTCTTGTTTCAAAGCTAAAGATACTTCCGATTATCGCAACACTCGGTACAATGAATATTTACCGCGGTATAACATACCTTGTTGCAAACGGCAGCTGGGTCAAGCAGCAGGAGATGGGCGCTAAGTTCCTCTCACTTGCTACAGGTAAGGTGCTTGGAATAAACAATCTTATCGTAATTGCAGTTATTGTTTACATAATCGCAGGCTTCTTCATGACAAAGACCAGAACAGGACGTAAGATCTACGCTGTCGGCAACAGTGAGGAAAGCGCGAGAGTTTCGGGTATCAAGACGGACAATACGCTTATCATGGTATATACACTGCTGGGTGTTATTGCGGGTCTTGCGGGCACACTTTATGTATGTAAGTACGGAGTTGCGCAGGGCGAAACCTGCACAGGCTATGAAATGAATGTTATCGCGGCGTGCGTTCTGGGCGGCGTATCGATTAACGGCGGTACCGGACGTGTTCCGGGAGTGCTCCTCGGAGCGATTCTTCTCGGTATTCTTAATAATGCAATGCCGCTTATCCACGTTTCATCCTTCTGGCAGGAGGCTATAAGAGGTCTTATCATTCTCCTCTCAATCATAGCCAACTCGCTTATCCAGAGAAACGTTGAAATGAAAGCTTTGAGAAGGAGGAATATCTGATGGCAGTTAAAGAAATAGTCAGACAGGCCGTAAGCGCCGACGGTACAAGAACCATCGCCGCGGAAAGAGGCTTCTCATGGAAACGCTTCATTCTCCAGTGGGAGTGGATGCTCGTGCTGATGCTTGTTATCGTTAATATTTTTAACATATCGGCATC
>JBJEIV010000420.1:0-6028 GCA_051877395.1 Candidatus Ornithomonoglobus sp. | reverse complement strand
TATTATATTAAAGGAGAAAAAGAATTATGAGTGGATTAGAATTGCTTGGCGCGAGTCTTGCTGTTGCGATTTCGTGCTGCGGCGCGGGTATTGGTATAGGTATGGCGGTTTCAAAGGCGATGGAGGGTATCGCAAGACAGCCCGAAGCGGAGCCGAAGATTACAAAAAATCTTCTTCTCGGCTGCGCCCTTGCGGAGGCAACGGCTATTTACGGCTTCGTTATCGCGCTTCTTATCATATTTTTGAAGTAATAAATATATGGCAAAACGGGGTTTTGCGCAGAAAGGAGGACGATAGGGAATGTTTGATAATATTTCTTTATGGAACATAGCGTTCATAATAATCAACCTGATCGTTCTGGTCGCGATAATGCGTATCGTGGCGATAAAGCCTATCCGAAATATTATACAAAAGCGTGAGGAGCTTATTAACGGTCAGCTCAGCAATGCCGCGGCATCGGAGGCGAGCGCAAAGGCGCTTGAAGCGGAGTGGAAGGATAAGCTCAGCAATGTAAGCGAGGAATCAGCTAAGCTTATGGAGCAGGCAAAGGCAAATGCCGACACAGAATATAAGAGACTGGTTGAGGATGCTCATTCAGAGGCGGAGCGCATTGTTGAGAATGCGCGTAAGAGTATGGCAGAAGAGCATACAAAGGTTATGGAGGGTGTTCAGACGGAAATTGCGGGTCTTGCCATTGATATAACCAAAAAGGTTCTCGAAACCAGCGATCTGAAGGGCATAAACGATTCGTTATATGAAAAGTTTTTGACAGAAGCAGGTGATAATGATGGCTCAGTCAGCAATTGATTACGCAAGGGCTGCCTTTGAGCTTGACAGCGCCGCTCTTGAATTCGGCGAGGTTGAGGATTTAATAAAGGCAAATCCGGAGCTTTTCGATATGCTTTGCGACCCGGGGATAGACACGGAGGAAAAGCGGGAGGCAATCGACAGGATTTTTCAGGACAGCGTAAAGGAATTTCTGAAGCTGTTCCTTGCCGAAACGGAAAAAACGCTTCATGCGGAGCTTGTTTATTGCACCGCGCCGTCGGAGGAGCAGCTTGAGGCTATAAAGCGGAAGCTGTTAAAGCTGTATAACAAGCAGGAGGTTGAATTAACGCTTACGGAGGATAAATCCCTCATAGGAGGATTCCTGCTGAGAGCTGCGGGCAGCGAGTTTGACTACAGCATTAAAAGCCGCCTTGACGGCATGAGCCGTAAATTATGCAGGAGGTGACAATATAATGAGTTCTATCAGTTCAGAACAGATTGTTGCTCTTTTACGCAGTGAAATAGCAAATTATGAAATAGAAAAAAAGACCCATGACATCGGAACGGTTTCATATGTCGGTGACGGTATCGCTACGATACACGGGCTTGACAGCGCGATGTACGGCGAAATAGTCGTATTTGAGAACGGCGTCAAGGGTATGGTTCAGGATGTAAGAAAAAATGAAATAGGCTGTATCCTCTTTGACCTTGAAGGCTCAATCAAGGAGGGCACAAAGGTAACAAGAACGGAGAAAATGGCAAGCGCGCCTGTAGGAAACGGATATATCGGCAGAGTTATCAATGCTCTCGGCGATCCGATAGACGGCATGGGCAGTATAAAGGCTGACGACTACTATCCGATTGAGCGTCCTGCGCCGGGTATCATAGACAGGCAGTCGGTATGCCAGCCGCTCCAAACGGGTATTCTCTCGATTGACTCGATGTTTCCTATCGGACGGGGACAGCGAGAGCTTATCATAGGCGACCGCCAGACGGGTAAAACATCGATCGCAACCGATACGATAATAAACCAGAAGGGCAAGGATGTTATCTGTATATATGTAGCGATCGGGCAGAAGGCGTCAACGGTTGCAAAGCTTGTAGGAAGTCTCAGAAAATACGGAGCAATGGACTACACAATAGTTGTGAGCGCGTCGGCAAGCGAGCCTGCTCCGGTTCAGTATATAGCTCCCTATGCGGGCGCGGCGATCGCGGAGTATTTTATGTATCAGGGTAAAGATGTGCTTATCGTATATGACGATTTGTCAAAGCACGCCGTTGCCTATCGTGAAATATCACTGCTTCTTGAACGTTCGCCGGGACGTGAGGCTTATCCGGGCGATGTATTCTATCTGCATTCAAGACTGCTTGAGCGTTCGGCAAAGCTTTCCGATGCAAAGGGCGGCGGCTCGATTACCGCGCTGCCAATCATCGAAACACAGTCCGGTGACGTATCGGCGTATATTCCGACAAACGTAATTTCAATTACGGACGGGCAGATATATCTTGAAAGCGGACTTTTCTTCTCAGGTATGCGTCCTGCCGTAAATGTCGGTCTTTCGGTATCGCGTGTAGGCGGAGCGGCGCAGACAAAGGCGATGAAGAAGGCATCGGGTTCGATCCGAATAGACCTTGCGCAGTACCGCGAGATGGAGATATTTACACAGTTTTCGTCAGACCTTGACGAGAGCACGCAGAAGCAGCTTAAATACGGCAAGGGGCTTATGGAGCTTTTAAAGCAGTCGCTTAATCATCCCATGAGTATGCCGCATCAGGTTATAACGCTTGTGGCGGCGACAAACAAGCTGTTTGTAAACATACCGGTAAACAAAATAAAAAAGACACAGGCAGATATGCTTGGGTATTTCGGAACACATGCCGCGGATATCGAGCGTGAGCTTGAGGAGAAAAAGGTCCTTACAGACGAGCTTTGTGAAAGGATAATAGCTGTCGCAAAGGATTTCTTTGCAAGCCCCATACTTTCAAAGTGATTTCAACGGAGGTGCTGAAATGGCAAGTCTTAGCGAAATACAGGAAAGAATAAGCAGCATAAAGGATACGATGAAGATCACGAACGCTATGTATATGATTTCATCAAATAAGATGAGAAGGGCGAGGCAAAATCTGGCAAACACAGAGCCTTATTTCAAGGCGCTTGAGGACACCATAGCCAGTGTTCTCACTCATGCTCCCGAGGTGTCGCATGAAGTGTTCGGTGATTCGATAATACACGGACATATATCCAATATGCCGGAGGAAAGACGAAGAAAGGGCTTTGTGGTCATAACTGCCGACAAGGGTCTTGCAGGCTCCTATAATCATAATATTTTAAAGCTTGCGGAAAAGGCTATTAAGGAGCCGAGGAGATCATATAAGCTGTATGTTGTGGGTCATGTAGGAGAGACATATTTTAAAGCCAGACACTATAATATAGACGAGACCTTCCACTTTACTGCGCAGAATCCTTCGCTTGGCAGAGCGAGAAATATCGCTCATACGCTTATGGAGCCTTTCATGAATAATGAGCTTGATGAGGTTTATCTGATATATACGCGCATGATAAGCGCGGCGGAGATGGAGCCGGTTATAACAAGAATATTGCCTCTTTCCCGCGAGGACTACGCAGATACCGACGGCTCATATGCCGATGTGCCGATGTTTCCGTCCCCGGAGGCGGTTCTGTCATCGGTAGCGCCTACCTGTGTTGTGGGATATATATACAGCGCGCTTATTGAAGCATACTGCTGCGAGCAGAACGCGCGCGTAAACGCCATGCAGGCGGCAACCGATGCCGGACAGGAAATGCTGCACGATCTGTCGATCCAGTATAACCGTGTCCGTCAGGCGAGAATTACACAGGAGATTACAGAGGTAGCGGCAGGCGCAAAAGCACTTAAACGCGCGAAATAAGCTGCGCATCTTGCACGTCTGATTTCGCTTATGTATAATTGTCAGCACTTTTGCGTTGCAAAAGTCAGCCTTACGGCTGACCGCCTGTCTTGGCGGTGCTCATACACGGCGCTCAATCAGCCGTACAATCTGCTTGCTTCTTTCACGCGTTATATCGCAAAATAAGTTTAAATAATTGAGAGGAGGCTTCCTCATTGAATAAGGGTAAAATATTGCAGGTAATGGGACCTGTAGTAGACGTAGAATTTAAATCGGGCGAGCTGCCGGCAATAAAGGACGCGTTAGAGGTTATCGTGGACGGTAAAAGACGCGTTATGGAGGTAGCGCAGCTTACAGGCAGCAGCGTTGCAAGATGTATCATGCTTGCGGCAAGCGAGGGCTTGTACCGGGGCATGGAGGTAACCGCAACAGGGGCGGGAATTAAGGTTCCGGTCGGAGAAAAGACGCTTGGACGTTTGTTCAATGTCCTTGGTGAAACAATAGACAACGGCGGGGAGGTGGAAGGCGAAAGGTGGCTTATACACCGTAAACCGCCTAAGTTTGAGGATCAGAGCCCTGTTGTTGAGATACTTGAAACGGGCATCAAGGTAATCGACCTTCTTGCTCCGTATGCAAAGGGCGGCAAAGTAGGACTGTTCGGCGGCGCCGGTGTGGGCAAGACTGTTCTTATTCAGGAGCTTATAAGCAATATCGCAACGGAACACGGCGGATATTCCATTTTTACGGGTGTCGGAGAGCGTTCGCGCGAGGGCAACGATCTCTGGACGGAAATGGGAGAATCAGGGGTTCTTGCAAAGACGGCGCTTGTGTTCGGTCAGATGAACGAGCCGCCGGGCGCGCGTATGCGTGTTCCGGAAACAGGACTTACAATGGCAGAGTATTTCCGTGACGTGGAGCATCAGGATGTGCTTCTGTTTATGGATAATATCTATAGATTTACTCAAGCAGGCTCTGAGGTTTCAGCGCTTTTAGGACGTATGCCTTCGGCGGTAGGTTATCAGCCGACGCTTGCCACTGAGATGGGTCAGCTCCAGGAGAGGATCGCATCGACAAAGAACGGCTCCGTAACCTCGGTTCAGGCCGTTTACGTTCCCGCGGATGACCTTACGGACCCGGCTCCGGCAACGACGTTTGCGCATCTGGACGCCACAACGGTTCTTTCAAGAAAGATTGTCGAGCAGGGTATTTACCCGGCTGTTGATCCGCTTGAATCAAACTCAAGAATCCTTGAGCCGGATGTAGTGGGCGAGGAGCATTACGAGGTTGCGAGAGAGGTCCAGGAGATACTCCAGAGATATAAGGAGCTTCAGGATATTATCTCAATTCTCGGTATGGAGGAGCTTTCTGACGAGGATAAGCTTACGGTATTCCGCGCGAGAAAAATTCAGCGATTCCTTTCACAGCCCTTCCATGTAGCCGAAACCTTTACAGGCGTTCCGGGCAAGTATGTGCCGTTAAAGGATACGATACTCGGCTTTAAGGCGATTATAGAGGGACGTATGGATGAATATCCCGAGGCGGCATTCTTTAATGTGGGAACAATTGAGGATGTTATTGCAAAAGCGAAAACACTCTGATATCGGAGGTGCTTATGGCAAACACATTTAATCTTAAAATATATGCGACCGACAAGGTTGTATATGACGGCGAATGCGAATACCTTGTGCTTCCGGCATCGGACGGGGAGTTTGCAATTCTTGCAAACCATGAGCGGGTTCTTGTGGCTATGGTAATGGGCGAGTCAAGCTACACGGTCAATGGTGAAAAGAAAGTTCTTTTTACAGGCAGCGGCTTCTGTTATTTCAATGACAATAAGGCTACTATAATTGTCGATACCGCGGAGAAACCGGAAGAGATTGACGAAAGACGCGCCGAGGAGGCTAAGCTGCGAGCTGAGGAGCGACTGCGTCAGACACAGAGCAAGCATGATTTCTACTCATCGCAGGCGGCTCTGTCACGCGCGTTGTCGCGTATGCAGGAGGCGGCGCGCCGCAGACGGGGCATGTAAATAAACGATAAAAGCATTTTATTCGGTATGAATAAGGTGCTTTTTGTTTTAAGAAATCAACAAACAAACAACAAAAGATGGCAAAAAAACTATTGAAACAGGTAAAAGTTTGTTGTATAATATATTATGTATAGATATTTTTTAATGCGGACTAAAAAATATTAAAAATTTGAAAAGGAGAGATGAAGGAATGAAATTCAAATCATTGACAAGTCTTGTAATTTCGGCAGCCCTTACAGCCAGCAGCTTTGCGGGAATAACTGCATTTGCGGCTGATGATACTCCTGAGATTATATATGACGGAGTAAATGTTACAATTCCGGCGAAAGACAATTACACAAA
>JBJEIV010000419.1:0-6103 GCA_051877395.1 Candidatus Ornithomonoglobus sp. | reverse complement strand
ATCTTCTTCCGATAGAGAACGGAGCGGATAAGCCTGACAGCGAGCCGAGATATTCTTCGGAATATACAAAGCAGCCGGCTGTGCTTTCTAATCTCATAAGCGGAAGTGATGGCGTAAGCTCCGAAATGTTCGATTACGGTGTTGATGACGGCACATATATAGGAGGACTCGGAGCGAACTCGCAGACGGGAACAAATAACTGGCAGTATGTGGGCAGCTCATCATACACCAAGTATGTAACGGCTGTAAAGGACGGCATGACGGCCGTAGACCTTTATAATAACGGCAGCGGAACCTTCAGCCTTACAAAATACTTTAACGGTTATCAGACCGTTGACAGCGGAAAGGTGCATATGCATTTTCAGGCAGCCTTCCTGCTCGGCGCGTTCACCGTTAAGCTGACCAATACCGCCAAGGCGGCGTCATGGATGGACGGCATGACGGTTATGAGCGTCGGTGACGGAACAGTGTATATGTATGACGGCACAGCTGCGGGACAGCTCAAAAACGGTAAGTGGACAGATGTTGATATATGGATTGATCTTGACAGGGGTACGGAAAGCATATCTGTTGCGGGTGATGAGCCTGTGATGTGCGATATAGAAAAGCTGCAAACCTCAAATAAATCAGATGCGGATTCGCTGCTCCCGTTAAGAGGTTTAAACTTCATTTACACAAGTCACCCGAGTACAATTGTAAGCTATACCTTTGAGACATATATTACCGACCTTTCCGTAACAAGCGTGGAAACAGACACGCCGCAGGTAACGGCAGAGGCATATGTTGAGGCGGGAAGTGAAGGCATGGGAAGCGTGTCGGGAAGCGGAAGCTTTGTTATAAACTCGGATGTTACTCTTACGGCGTCAGCGGCGGAAGGATACAGCTTCAAGGGCTGGTATACGGCTGACGGAGAATTGTATTCAACGGAAAAGACTCTTACAATACAGCGTATGAGAAACGATATTTCACTTGCGGCAAGATTCGCTGTTCAGAAGCATAAGGAGGATATTGTCTTGTTTGAAATAGGCTCTGACAAATCGGCCGTAAAGGTTGGCTCCTCAATTAATCTTTATCCCCAAAACGCGAGAGACAGCGAGGGCGGAGAGGTCGACGCGGTTACGGCATCTGATATTGCATGGTCATGCGGCGAGGACGGAATAACCATTGATGACGAAGGTGTTCTGGAAATAGACAGCGGTTATTCCATGGAGGAAAATTCGTTAAAAACCATTACCGTAATCGGTGAAATCAACGGATATACCGCATGTCTGGATATAACCGTATATTCTTATGCGTACTATGACGAGATAACGGAAAAATCACCGTTTAACGGAAGCTTTTTAACGATTGCGGATAAAGCGGCGATAGTATGGCCGGGGGCGAGCGCGGCCTCGGTATACACATTAGATGAGCCTGTTATAGTTGACAGAGATATGCAGATAACATATTCAAACGCGTGGAGCGGACAGAACACAGCCGGTCAGTACAGATATATCGCGTTAAAAAATTCGGACAGTCAGGATATTCTCAGGCTGTATTATTGCTGGACTGATTTATATGCTGCCGACGGCGTAATGCTTAGCAGTGCGGTAGGAAAGGACGTATGGACGGATATTGTCATAGACATTGAAAAGGAAAGCGGCAAGGTTACAATAAGCGGAAACGGAAATCAGCTTGAAACAAGTGTTTCAGCGGAGCTGCTTACGGATATAGCTGCAATAGAGCTTTCCTCAGCCAGAAGCTGTCCCGGTCCGGAGCAGCGCGCTCTCGGTATAGGAAAGATAATTATTTCGACAAAGGAATAAGACGCAGAACAAACAGAAGAACGCATAAAAACAGAGCGAACGGCTGCCGCGCCCGCAGCAGCTATTCGCTCTGTTTCCTTTTATATGTAACAAATTTGAATTTAAGCCCTTTTTCTTCAAGCTCCTCTGATTCTTCATCAACCTTCCAGTCCGGCAGCTCGTCAAGATTAACCATAAACGCGTCCGCGCCGTCCGCCGCGGCGTCTACCTTTGTAACATATGCCGTGTCACAGAAGGGAAGCAGCTCACGGTAAACCGATTCACCGCCGATTATGTAAATCTCCTCTTTGACATCGCGCAGAAGCAGCGCAAGCTCACCGCCGTTATTGCACACGGTAACGCCCTCCGGCGCATAGCCCGGCTGACGTGAAAGAACTATGTTTGTTCTGTTCGGGAGCGGCTTTGAACCGGGAAACGATTCAAGCGTCCTTCTGCCCATCACAATTATATTATTTGTCGTATGCTTTTTAAAGAATTTCATGTCCTGAGACAAACGGAAAAGAAGCTTGTTGTCTTTTCCGATCGCCCAGTTTTTATCGACATTTACTATCAGATTCATTATATCAGTCCTCGTCTAAAAGATTTGCGTCTCTTGCCGTTTTTAGAAAACTGTCGATTCCCTCGCGCGCTGTATTTTCATCTACTTCATAATCTGTGAGCATATCCGAAAGAAGCTCGTCATAGGTTGTACCCTTTGCAAGCTTTTCCCATATGTACGAGCCTGTTTCATTAAGTGTTATAAGTCCGTTGAAGTCGACCGACGCCTGACCTACAGCGACAACCACGTGTCTGCCCGCTACCGAGCGGAGCATAAAGCCCTTCTTTGTTTTGATCATGTTAATTAACTCCTTTGCTATTATTATTTTCGTGTCTGTTATACCGCTCACTTATTCATTCCGTTATATGAAACCTCAGCGGCTTCAAGCTCCATATTGCAGTACAGGCGGTATACCGGTACCTGCTTTAAAACGGTGTCCAGCGTGGTGAGCATCTTTCCCATTTCCTCTTCACCGGCGGGACGGACTGTCTGGTTCATGATATTAAACAGCGCGTCGTCCGGCTCAATAGGCTCGATATGGTTTGTTGTGTCACGTCCGATAACGCATATTCCCTTGATCGGTGCATATGCGTTTACGTTCTGGCTTGTCTTTCCGGAAAACGGAGTTCCGAACGCGTAGACACCCTTATCGGTCAGACGTATTGCCGGCTTATCGTCATTTAATATATAAGCTCCCGGAAAACGCCTTAGCCATATCTGGGTATGTGTGGATTTTCCTGTTCCGCAGGGGGCGCTGAAAAGATATGCCTCGCCGTTGTAAACAACACAGGAGGAATGAAGGAGCATTCCGTTAAAATGAATGAGCGCATTATAAAATTCCGAGCCCATCCATATGTATTCAATCATCTCATAATCAAGATGCGGATTTTCGATAAGTCTCTGTTTGTAAAATTCATCGCTGAGCCTTATCTTAACATTAGTTTCACGGTCACCGTGGTATTCATAAGCGCTGCTTTGATTTCTAAGACGCGGATAGCGTACATTCATATCCACAATTATACCGGCAATATTATATCTCATTTAAAATTCCTTTCTATATAGCATGAATTAAGTACTTTATAAAAATATTATACACAAAACATCAGCAAAAAGCAAGTTATTTTGAGAAGTTTTATAAAAAATGTAGACAATTTCAAAAAAATGTAGTATAATATAGCTATTAAAATACAGTAATCAAAAATAACTAGGAAAGGATCTAAAATTATGAAAAGATTAACAAAGGTATTATCATGCGCGGCGGCAATGGCGCTGTGTATGGGAATCGGCGTATCAGCTTCGGCTTTCTCAGATATGCCGGACGGTGAAATGGGAGAGGCTTTGCAGCGCGCTGTTGACGTTGGTCTTATGAACGGTGTAACAGATGATCTCATTAAGCCGAACGATAACATAACAAGGGCGCAGATGGCGACAATTATAGTAAGAGCGTTTGGCGCGACAGATACTTCATCAACAAAGTTCAATGACGTTGCAGCGGATGCATGGTATGCGCAGGATGTTTTAAAAGCTGTGGCAATGGGGGCTTTTGAGGGTGATGATGATAACAACTTCAACCCGGAAAACAATATCACATTCCAGGAGACATACATTGTTCTTTCAAGAATGTTCGGCTTTGAGCCTTATGAGCTCAGATACTCCGACGGAACCACAGCTCTTGTAGGCGACTGTGATGAAAGTGTTCTCAGTTCATTCAGTGATAGGGATAAGGTTGCGGCATGGGCAAAGAACTATGCTAAGTATATTGTAGGCAACGGCGGTTGGACCGGTATAGACGGTATGCTTAAGCCCACAGACGCTATAACACGCGGAGAGTTCGCAATGGTAATGGATAAAATTGTTGATTCATATGTTGACGATCAGGCGGCAGCCGATGCTCTCAAGGGTAAGGAAATAAGCGGCGCTGTGCTCGTGCGCAAGGGTGGTATTACAGTCGACGGACTTAATACGGATGGCAATTTCATTATCACTCAGGGTGTTGACGAGAGCGGTATCAAGGTTACAAATTCGACTGTAAATGGTGTAACGCTTGTTCTCGGCGGCATTGACAAGACCCCCGTAGTAGGCTCGAACGGCGCATTGATTGCGGATGAGGCATATGTGTCGCTCTCAGGGAAATTCTATGATCTTAGATCAGGCGATTATGTCTTTATTAACGCTGCCGGGATTTCCTGTAAACATTACAATGGTGGAGATGGGTCAAACATATTTATGGGATTCGTAATGGGCGGTTGATGAGCAGATATTCGGAATAAAACAGGAGGATACTCATGAGAATAAGATATAAGCGCGTACTTTTAAAAATAAGCGGTGAGGCGCTTGCGGGTCCTCAGGGCTTTGGTGTTGACGAGGAAACCATTACCGAAATATCCAGAAATATACGCAGGATCGTAGATCTGGGCTGTGAGGTTTCAATAGTTGTCGGCGGAGGAAACATCTGGCGCGGACGTTCAAGCAATGACATGGACAGAACAAGAGCAGACCATATGGGTATGCTTGCAACCGCAATAAATTCACTCGCGCTTTGCAGCGGACTTGAGGCGCAGGGGGTTGAGACCCGTGTGCAGACAGCAATAGAAATGCGTCAGGTTGCAGAACCGTATATACGCGGCAAGGCAATGCGTCATCTTGAAAAGGGCAGAGTTGTGATTTTCGGCTGCGGAACAGGCAATCCGTTCATGTCAACAGATACGGCGGCGGCTCTGCGCGCGGTCGAGATGGAGGTTGATGTCATTCTTCTTGCAAAGAAGGTCGATGCTGTTTATGACAGTGACCCGAATATCAATCCGAATGCAAAGCGTTTCACGCATCTTTCGTTCAGCGATATTCTTTCAAAGAATCTAGGCGTTATGGACTCTACAGCGGCATCTCTCTGCCGGGACAATAAGATGCCGATTCTTGTATTCGGTCTTAATGACCCGGAAAATATCGTAAGAGCTGTAAAGGGTGAAAAAATAGGCACACTCGTAAACTACGAAGGCAAATAAAGAGGAGGAAACAATTATGGCAAAATATCCTGAAGTTGAAAGCAAGATGGAGAAGAGAGTTGCAGGTCTTCTCAGCGAATTCAAGACAATACGCGCAGGACGCGCAAACGCGTCGGTTCTTGATAAGATTTCCGTAGAATATTACGGAACGCTTACACCTGTTAATCAGGTTGGTTCGATCTCATCACCGGAGCCGAGACTTCTTGTGATCCAGCCGTGGGATACCACACTTCTCAAGGCGATCGAGAAGGCGATCAATAAATCAGAGCTTGGAATTTCACCGCAGAATGACGGTAAAGTAATAAGACTTTCATTCCCGCCGCTCACAGAGGAGAGAAGAAAGGAGCTTGTTAAGCAGGTCAAAAAGTATGCCGAGGAGGCAAAGGTTCAGATACGTAACGCGCGCCGTGACGGTATAGAAATGTACAAGAAGCAGAAGAAGGACGGCGAGATTACAGAGGACGATATGAAGAAGATTGAGAAGGATATTCAGAATCTTACAGATAAGTATATCAAGGAAATTGATACTGTAACTGCCGATAAGGAAAAAGAGATTACAGAAATCTGATTCCGATCAAATCGAAAAAATGAGGCTGTATCAAAACAGAACCGGCTCTATTAATTATCAGATTTTTTCAACTTTGTTAAAGCTGAAATCCATGTGTTTGAAATTAGAGCAATAAATTATTGTTTAGGGCATAATCTTGTCCCCCTCCGGGAGGGGGAACGCCGCGAAGCGGCAAGGGGGAGAATGCGGG
>JBJEIV010000418.1:0-6128 GCA_051877395.1 Candidatus Ornithomonoglobus sp. | reverse complement strand
TGTGAGGAAATAGACACGTACTCAAAGCTTGAATTCGAGGCTCAGTTCCAGTCGTTGTCAAAGGGCGGCGCGATAAGATATGTAGAGGTGCCGGATATGCAGGATAATCTGGAGGCTGTAATAAGCGTTCTTCAGTTTATATATGACAATATCATGTACGCGGAGCTTAACACAAAGAGCGATTACTGCCAGTGCTGCGGCTATGACGGCGAGATACAGATAGTCGAGGAGGATCACAAGCTGCTTTGGGAATGTCCGAAATGCCATAACCGTGATCAGGACAGGCTCAATGTCGCAAGGCGCACATGCGGCTATATCGGAACGCAGTTCTGGAATCAGGGCAGAACACAGGAAATAAGAGACAGGGTAATGCACCTATGAATTACGCAGAGATCAAATATTACGATATCGCAAACGGTCCCGGCGTGCGCACAAGCCTGTTTGTGTCCGGTTGTACGCACCGCTGCAAAGGTTGCTTTAACAAGGTGGCGTGGGATTTCCGCTACGGCAGGAGCTTTGACGCGAACACCTGTGAGGAGCTTATAAAAAGCTGTGAGCCGTATTATATAGCGGGCCTGACACTGCTCGGCGGCGAGCCTATGGAGCCGGAAAACCAGACGGCGGTTCTGGGGCTTGCGGAGGACTTTAAGAAGGCATATCCCGAAAAAACAATATGGTGCTACAGCGGCTACACCTACGAGCAGCTCACGGGAAAAGAGGAAAGCCGCGCCCATACAGAGCTTGCGGAAAAAATCCTCTCATACATTGACGTTCTTGTTGACGGCGAATTTGAGCAGGATAAGCATGACATAACGCTGCGCTTTCGCGGCAGCAGCAATCAAAGGCTTATAGACGTGAAAAAGACAAGGGAGCGGGGAGAGGTTGTTCTCTGGAGAGATGACCCCGTGTTTGAAACCCATGTTATGGAATGATGAAAAACCCCCTTAAAACGGTTCCGATAAACCGCTTTAAAGGGGTTTTTGTATGGCTGTCAAATAAATAGTGTTTTTATGTGTGTCGGTTATAATTCAGCATAATGCTTGATTTTGTAAGATTATACAGTGTTATGATACTCTCCACACGTTGGGAAGGGAATATCTGATTGACGACATAACAAGCTTTGTACATGAAAAGGGAGTGACAATATGATTGGTTATCACGGAACGACCTTGCAGATACAAAATCCAAAAGTATCGTGATGTCATTGTAGGCGCTGTTGCGGATGATGACGTTTTTAAAACTGTGGATATGTACGCAAGAGGTATTTGGGATAAGGAACGTGTTCTGAAAGAGCTTAGATATTACAAAACAAATATTGATTTGCGCACCGCGATGAATATTTATTATAAAAGCAGACTCGCTGAACAGATAGAAAAAGGCATATATGGGATTGAAAATATGGATTATAAATATCTGGTACAGGATCTTATTGAAAATGAAGGCAGTTTGTTTGAACAGTGAATATTATGATATATTGTAATGCGGGCAGGATAATAAGTCCTGCCCGCAAAAAATTTATATGAGATCAAGATTTAAAGTCAGTCGGGAAACTCCGGCACATTCACGCTCCATGACGTGCTGCTGTTATAGTTCAGAAGTATGATTTTTAAAGTATCTGACGAGTTTTCGATGCTGTCGCGGTTATTGTACAGATAATCAAGTGTCCTTTGAATTTCCGTTTTGTCGTTTAAGTATATAACTTCGGCTTCACCGTTTTCATTCCAATCCTGATACTCGACTGACAGCACATCATCAGATGTCGGCATCACATTATACATACCCCATTTTTCAAGCAGCGCTATAGTCCTCTCATAGGCGGGATGAACAGCATAGATAACAGAGGTTGACGCCCACTTATTTTTATCGGTCATAGGATTGCCTGCCTCATCTATTGAGGGCATTATCCAGTTGAAATTGATTGATGTGAGGGAATCGTTGTCATATTCTCCGTAGGATGCTGATGTGATGTCCTCTTTAAGCGCGGTAATAAGCTCGTTCATCTGCTCGTTTGTGAGATTGCTGCTGTTTGTGCCGCAGGTAGAAACCTGAGCGGAGGTATATTCCTTTGTCGTGTCAGACAGTAGGGGGAATCGGTCGGCTTTTAACGGTACTGTGTTCATAACCTCACCGTATAAAGCATCAAGCTCATCGTTCATTGGATAAATATAATAGCTGCGTTTTAGCGTGCGACCGTTTTTCAGCGTGTATTCAATGGGGATGTACTGCGCATATCTGCCGCTCTGATTATTATCCTTATAGGTGATAATTGCGCGGTGCAGCGCGGTGAGCTTTTCAATATCCTCTGTATCATACAGACAGGGGTCATGCGCAGCCTCAGGCGCAAGCCGTACCGAGGTATAGTTCGGGCTGTCTGCTGTTGGATAATACGTTTCAGAATTGTTGTAGCTGGTGACGCTTGCATATGCTATATCATCGGCATCAGGGACGCGGTTTTCGTAGCCTGTTATATCAAAGCCTATAAATACATATATAACGCACATCATAGCAATGTATATAACAGACGGCTTCAAAATTTTACCCGGTCTGAAGGTGCGCTCTATTATCATCCTTGCGGCAATAATTCCTGCAATTCCGAACGGAACCGCGATCCAGAGGGTTCCGTCCTCTTTTAAGAAGGATGAGACATACACATAGCCGAGAAAGCCCGCGCATACCGCCACGCCGTACAGAAATACGGGATTGAGAAAGCCGAAGGCGGTAAGCTGACCGCTGTTCTCAAGCGCGCGCTTTTTATATGCGGCAAGCCCAAGCACAAAGAACAGTATTCCAAGAGCTATGTATACAAATATCATACCGTCAAGCAGCATTGCATAGCCGGCATAGATATGTGATGAAACCGACATACTGCTGTTATTTACATATCCGTAAAGATAGCGGCTGCAAAGCAGATCCGTAATTCCCTCAACAAACAGCGGCAGCAGCATAACTATATACGGCAGCACGATTGAGGCGAACACGTTCGCCGTAAGCATCGCCGCGGCTGTGCCAAAGCCTGTAATCAGGAATACATAGACAAGCGTAAGCGCCGCCCATAAGAACGCGTCCGAAGGGTGGATACCCTTAATCGTAAGCATTATGAGCATATTTATTATAATCGGCGCTGTCATCAGTATGGCTGTTGATGCCAGGTGCGAAAAATAAAGCGTTTCGCGCCGCAGTGGAAGGCTGTGAATGGTGTGCACCGCGCTCTTGTGATGCAGATACGAAAATATCATAGCCGGCGTAACAATTCCGCAGGCAAGCACGGCGAATACCGATACCTGTGTGAAACCGGCGAAAATTCCGGAAAAGCTGTCCGTGCTCTTCTCATACGCAATGCTGTGAACGGTGTCGTATGCGGGCATAACCGCCGTAAGCAGCAGCAGAACCGTAAACATCGCGCCAAGATACCAGTAGCGGCGCATATCGGATTTTATCACGCTTTTATTAACCAATGATTTCAAGCTCATATCCCATACCTCCCAGCTCATAAATAAATATCTCCTCCAAAGAAAGCGGAACAACATCGAGAATAAGCGGCGAATATGCCCTTATTTTCGATTCAATTTCCTCATAGCCGCCGCGCAGAATGAGCATGTCCACGCTGCCGGACTTTTCATGCTTTAAAATGTCAAGAGTGCTTTTCAGCTCATCGGGCAGTCCTCCTCTGAATGCCGTCTGAACTTTATGGATATTGCCCTTGACCTCATCAAGCGCCTTTTCTATCGCGACCTTACCTTTGTTCATTATCCCCACATGGTCGCACACGTCCTCAAGCTCTCTTAAATTATGCGAGGACACAAGCACTGTCATTTCACGCTCCGCAACATCGGCAAGCATCAGATTCCAAACATTCTTTCTCATAACCGGATCGAGCCCGTCCACCGGCTCGTCAAGAATCATAATATCGGGGTTTGCCGAAAGTCCGAGCCAGAATGCAGCCTGCTTCTGCATACCCTTTGAAAGACGGCGCACCCCGCGCTTTATATCTATCTTAAAAATATCCGCCATAGCCTTAAACCGTTCATCACTCCAGCGCGGATAGATTCCGCGATAGTATGCCGCCATGTCCTTGATCGAATAGCCGGGGAAGAAATAGAGGTCATCGCTTACATATACCATACGGCTTTTGACCTCCGTGTTTTCGTAAACGTCCTGTCCGTCAATTCTTATCCCGCCGCTGTCGGGGCGGTACACTCCGGTGAGATTTTTTATAATCGTGGTTTTGCCCGCGCCGTTGGGGCCCACAAGACCGTATACCGAGCCCTTGTCCACATTGATATTCACACCGTCAAGGGCGGTAAAATCTCCGAAGCGTTTAACAACATCATTTACCTTAATCATTTCACTATCATCTCCTATTCGTTATAAATTCTTTCGATTGTCTTAATAAGTTCGTCCTTTGCAATTCCCAGAAACCGCGCCTGTCTTACGGAGCCTTCAAAGTCTGCTTCAAGCTCAGTCGTTTCCGCCTTTTTGCGGATATGCGAAATGGGGGCGGCAAAGCTGCCCTTGGCGCGGACGGAATATATATATCCCTCAGTCTCCAAATCCTTATACGCGCGCTGTATAGTGTTGGGATTTATGGTAAGCTGCTGCGCAAGCTCGCGCACCGACGGGATTTTCTCATTCTCGTCAATCGCTCCGGTGATTATAAGCTCCTTAATTTTTTCTTTGATCTGCTCATAGAGCGGTCTGTGATCCGACAGGTCAAGCTGTATCATTTCTGTACCCTCCCTTCTGTACTAACTGTATTAATTATTATAATACAGTTAGTACACTTTGTCAAGTATTATCTAAAAAATTTCAAAATTTTTTAAAGCAGATAATAAATCACTATTGACAGATTAAATTATAAAGGGTATACTTAAAAAAGTTTTACATATGTGGAGGTTGTTGATATGATTAGAAAATGGGACATGGCAGAATTTGAGTTTCACGGCTTTTCAGACGGAAATCCCTTTACTGATTATGAAATAACAGGCGAATTTTCGTGCGAAAATGAAACAAAAACCGTACAGGGCTTTTATGACGGAGACGGAGTATACCGTGTAAGATTTATGCCGTCATTTGAAGGAAGATACCGATATAGGATTTACGGAAATTTCTCGGATACTGAGCATACGGGCGAATTTACAGTGAGAGGCACGGGCGGTCACGGAATGGTCAGGGCTGACGGACTGCATTTTAGATACAGTGACGGCGAGCCGTATTATTCGGTCGGCACGACCTGCTATGCGTGGTTGGGGCAGAATGAAGAGCTGAGAAAACAGACGCTTCAGACGTTAAGCGATGGTTCGTTTAATAAAATCCGTTTCTGTATTTTTCCGAAGCATTATGATTATAATTACGGTGATCCTGTCATGTTTCCGTATGAGGGAACGCCTGTTGACTGCTCCGCTGTGAATAAATACACATTTAAAAATTACAAGGCGGACAACAGGGAGAATAATTGGAATTTTTCAAGGTTTAACACGGAATATTTCAGAATGCTTGACGGTGCAGTCGAGGATTTAATGCGGTTGGGAATAGAGGCAGATATTATTTTATTTCATCCTTATGACAGATGGGGATTTTCAAATATGCCGCGCAGTGCAGATGATTTGTACCTGAAATATATTACGGCAAGGTACGGAGCATACAGAAACGTATGGTGGAGTCTGGCAAACGAATATGATTTATGCGATTATAAGTCATCAGAGGATTGGGAGCATTATGCTAAGATAGTAACGGAAAACGATCCCTACGGACATCTTATAAGCATCCATAACTGCGGAAAACTGTATGATTATTCAAAGTCATGGATAACGCATTGCTCAATTCAGCGGCAGGCGGGGGAGCTGGAGCTTGACTTTATCCCGTCCTGGCTCAGAAAATTCAACAAGCCTGTTGTCATTGACGAGATGTGCTACGAGGGTAATATAGAACAGTATTGGGGGAGTATTTCGGGTGAAGAAATGCTCAGACGAATGTGGAAGGTTTATGTCATGGGAGGTTATCCCGGACACAGCGAATGTTATTTCGGAGAAAAGATATGGTGGTCTCATGGCGGCAGACTTTACGGAGAAAGTCACAAGAGGTTCGGATTTTTACACAAAATAATGACCGAGTGCGGCAGAGTGCACAAT
>JBJEIV010000417.1:0-6182 GCA_051877395.1 Candidatus Ornithomonoglobus sp. | reverse complement strand
TTTCACCTAGGAGGTTCGTTTTTATACTATTTACACAACATTTTCCGCGCCGTCATATTCTTTGCATCGGCAAAAATCCACGCAGCGTTATGTACAATTCTATCCATAATTGAATCAGCATGAATTCCTCCTCCAAGACGGCTATGCCAATCTTTCTTAGGATACTGAGTGCAGAATATTGTTGCCGTGTTATCATAGCGACGTTCAATCAATTCAAAGATAAACTGTATGCTGCTTGCGGTAAAGTCCTCAAAGAGCCATTCGTCAATTATCAGTAAATCATAGCTACTGTACTTTTTTAGCACTCTCTGCTTGCCATTCTGAATAATGGAAAGCTCATCATACTCCATAAGCAGGTCGGGCATACGAATATATCTTGTTTTGATTCGCTGTTTACATGCTTCTTTGCCTATGGCACAGCCGAGGTATGTTTTTCCTGAGCCTGTGGGTCCATGTATGATAACAGATTTATGTTTGTTGATAAAGCTGCAATCAGATATTCTCAAAATATCATCTTTGGTAAAGCCTCTTTCGGGATAATATATACTGTTAATATCAGCAGTTAATCTGAACTTTGACTGCTTGATCAGTCTTTTAACACGCTGATTAAACTTTTCCTGATACACATAGTCAGTGATATGTTGGATGCGTTCATCAAAGCTGAGTCCCGCATAATTGATGTCTCCGTTCTGTATATCAATAGCGGTAACAATTTCGGGAAGTCCGAGCTCAAGAAGCTTTCTACGAGTTTCATCATTCAGCATCTGCACCACCTCCGTAGTATTTCGCACCGCGAACATAACCCTGCTCGTCTGTTGTTTCCGAAGGCATTGCAACATTCTTGTCCTGGTTAGCAGATAATATGGCCTTAAGATGTCTGTGTCTGGGAGAACGAATTCTGTCAAGAGCCATACTGCAAGCTGCTTCAAGTCTTTCAGGTGTATAGCTCTTGCTCAGATTCAGAACCGATAAGCACGGATTATATGCCTGTTCTTTGATCTGTACACTTCTGAATATCCGGTCAATCACCTCCGCTGCATACTTGCCGATAGAATCAGCCCATCTGCGTATACGCTTTTCGTCCCATTCCGGTTTCTGAAACTGATCAGGCATATCCTCAGGGTGTGTAGAATAATGGTTGATTACATAATCAGGGGATCTCGTGTGAGTTGCGAGGCGTTCATGCTGATAATATATCTCTAATGTAGATGCAGTCACTTTAAGGTCAACGGCCTTGCCTACATATTGATAAGGACAGGAATATCTGTTTTTCTTGTAGATAACATGACTATCAAGTGTCACTTTGCGTCCATAAATCCAGTCAGCAATTTCAAAAGGTATTGCCGGAAGAGAATGAAGATATGTCTTTTCTTCATCAAAAACCAGTTTACGGCTACCTTCGCGCTTCTGGAACGGCGTATTGTTGAAATCATCAACTGCTTCATATACAGCTGTACGCAGTTCGTTAAGCGTATAGAATGTATGGTTACGTAATCTTGCAATTATGGCAGTTGCGATCTTACCTACAGTTCCTTCAACGGATGCTTTAGCTTTGGGGGTACGTACAGGTGCAGGCATTATTGCTGTAACATAGTGCTGACCAAGAGCTTCGTATTTTTCGTTTAAGATAATATCTCCTTCTTTAGGATGCTTGATAACACCTGTCTTTAGATTATCACATACAATACGATTTGTAACGCCTCCGAAGAAGTCAAACATCTTAACGTGACACGTGAGCCATGTATCCTCTTTCATATTAAGGCACGGCTCAACAAAAGAATATTGACTGTAAGGAAGTGTTGCAACAAAGAGGTACACGGAAATTAACTCGCCTGTATATTTGTCTGTAAGCTGCATTGTAGGGCCGCTCCAGTCCACTTCGGTAATTATCCCGGGTTTATGTATCAAATGGTTGGTAAGGCTGTTAGCATTAATATACTTACGATAATCATCACAGAATTTTGCGTAGCCTACAAAGGTTTGAGAATGATTAATACAATTTGATTTGTATTCATTCCATAGAAGTCTTAAATTTACGCCTGTCCGCGACAGCTCCTTATGAACATACTCATAATCCGGTAATGTGTATAGTTCCTCAGAAGAATATTTGTCAGGAAAGAATTTTCGGTAAAGCTCAGTATCACTGTATTTAAGCGAATCTATATAGCTGAAACCTAATTCCTTTGATCTTCTTAGTACAGCAGTTATTGAATGATGACTCACATGATATGCTGCTGCAATTGCTCTGCCGGACACACCTTTGTCTGTAAGCTCAAGAATGAGCTTAATATTAATTTTATTTGCCATTTACAGGCCTCCTTAATTAAAATATTTGACGAATATCGTCTTAGATATTTTAATTGAAAGTGCGGCTTTTGTAAATATTTACCGCGGCTTTTGTGGATATCCACAGGTGCGGCTTTCGTAGATATTATGTGCGGCTCAATTGGATATCGGTGCGGTCAACGCGGCAGAATAATCAAAATATCATAAAAATATGGCAAACTGATGATTTTTGGAGAAATATATGCCAAAATGTTATATCGCTATGATTAGTATCTGGGGGTATAATCGATGCTTACCTTGATTGTTGGTGTGATCGTGCAGGCTGCTTGTGTTTTTGTTCAACATTTAAAAACAGCTCAATATTTTTTTTCATTACAGAATAGGTCTGTATTTCTTTTTCTGTATCTTTGTATTCTTTATACAGCTTATTTCGGTTTTTAGATAGCTGCTCCAGCTTTGAACGCAGTTGTGTGGAGGCAGGCATTTTTGTATTGGGATAAAGCTCTTTCAGCCGAAGCTGTGAGGCTTCAAACAGTCGAAGCTCATCAAAGTGCTTTTGCCTGAACTTGCCTTTGAAAATTGCTTTGTCATATTCAATGGCGATGGGTTTGGTATGTTCATAGTTTTCAAGGACGGCGATGGTTTCTGCAATACTTTTGGTTTTGGATTCTATACGCTTTAGCTGAGACACGGCGCTTTGTTTTTTAGTATTTAGCCCTGACACCTTATTGTCCAAATCGTCAAATGAGGTTATATTATGCTCAAGCAAGAAGTTGAGCGTTTTTGCAGCTTCTTTAAGGTTATGCAGATTTGCCCAATGACGATAACCGGGCGATGTCCGGCGCTTGATATTTGTTTCAATGCTGATGAGCAGAGAAATATCACGGTTGCCGTTACGGAGTTTGCGTGGAATTGCCGGACGTTTGGTAATAATACGCTCCCGAATATCCTCTTCGCTATAATCCTTCCTTAAAGAACGAAGCCGTATGTATCGTTCTTGTGCATGGTGTTTAAAAGAGAGGTATTTACCCTGCTTTATACTATATCCTAGCTCCTCCATATGTTTGAGAAATTCATCAAAGCTGTTTACATCCTGAATAACCTTGTCAATATCGGAACGCAGTATATCCCGCCATATTACTCGCTTGGTTTCTCGGTTATCATAGAAATCACGCTGTTTTTGCTTCGGGTGTTTTTGCGGATTTTCTATTACAGACAAGCCATGTTCACGGCAAATATTATCGCTGATTTCACGCCATTTCCGATAGGTATATTTATTGCTTTTTTCAGCATGAAAATCCTTGAAGCTGACCGAATTGAAAATGATATGATTGTGGATTGCTTTTGTATCAACGTGAGCAGCGATGACGTATTCATATTTACCCTTCAATACCTTTTCTGCAAATTCTTTGCCGATACGCATTGCTTCCTCCGGCGTAACCTCGCCCGGCTTAAAGGATTGGATAAGATGCCTTGCAGCATGTTCAACATTTTTCAAGCCTTTGGATTTTGCAGCTCTGAGTGTATCTTTAAATTCTATATCGGCAACAGGGAGTGTGCAATGAAATGTATCAACCAATCTGCCACCGTCAGTTTTTATGGGATTGGATATGTATTCAATAGCTGATTTTACATGATAGCGGATAGGGAATGTCTTAATATATGCCATATTTCATTTATATTATCCTGAAGCTTTCGCATATCAGATTGATACACTTTTCCTGAGCCGTTTACCAATCTTGCAATTTGATTTATGTTCTGACCGATAGCATTAAATTCTGAGCAGAGCTGCCGGATTGCAGACGTGTCAACATTGACAGTCATCCCATCAACCGCAAGGCGGCGCATATATTCTCCTCGGTTGGTAAATCCGGCATCTTTCATACGTTCCTTGATGATAGCCAACTCGTCATCATCAACATAAAATTGTATTGAATTTTTCTTTGTTCTGTTTGCCATAAGCTGTTCGTTCCTTTATAATAATTTAAGGGGATTGGGTTCTCCCAAAACAGAGCATTTTTTGCGTGTAATGACACTTGAAAAAATGCGTCCGATTTGACTTTGTGTAATTACAAAGTCTGTGCTTGCACCGTTGTGAAACAGCGGTTTCAGCCTGGTTTTAATTTCGCTGTTTTTTATAAAAACGCGAACAAAAATGTTTCCAGGATTAAGTGAAAACATTACTCTTTTACAGAGTAAGTAAAAGGAACGGCAACATACAGAAGCCGGAGCTTCCGATGAAAATATTTTATCAAAAATATAAGGCTCTTTCAAGAGCCGGAAAGGAGATTTTTGAAAACAATCGTGTGCATAAAACCGACAAAAATATCTGTGCAGGAGACGACAAAATCGGCTTCGCATTTTGAATAAAACATAAAGGTCAATTTTGTTCATTTATACAAAAATATAAAAATAAAAACAGAAAGATTGTTGTAAAAAATCGAAAGTGACCATTCGACAAAATGTGAGCTAATGTAATATATAGAGGGTAAAATTTCTGGAAAAACAAAGGAGCAATTTATGAGATTTGAAAGTGATATGCCTACTGAAGCTGATATAAGGTATGATGCTTATATCAGAAGTATTGTTATAAACACAAACAAAAATATAGTTGACAGATTAAAGTTTATTTATAAAGAAATAAGCTACGATGATTTGATTGAAAGTAAGCGTAAAATAATACAGCGGGTTGAATTAATCTCCATCTTATGCGAAAATATAATATAGCAAATTAAGTCGAAAAAGTCCAATTAGAGTTTTTCGACTTTTCAATGGAGGTTTAAAATTATGGATCAGGTATCTTTAGTAAAGTCAGATGTACGCAAAAATCAGTGGGTGGAGATTATTCAGGCTTGCCAAAGCAGCGGTATGACAGTAAAAGCATGGTGTGCCGAGAACGGAATTAATATCAAATCATATTACTACCGTTTAAGAAAGCTGAGAGAGGATTTATGCAGCGCAACTCAACAGGCTGTTCCGGTATGCAGTTTTTCTGCATCACATTCTGTCGTCATTCATAACGGCAACGTCACTGCAGAAATACCGGATGGAATTTCTGCTGCAACTATAGATGCAGTTGTAAAGGCTGTTTCACAATGTTAGCAGAGCTCGCAGGGAAGCTTACAGTATACCTTGTGACAGGGTATACTGATATGCGGAAATCTATTGACGGTCTTGCTGCTGTAATACAGGGAAAGCTCCATATGGATCCTTTCTCAAAAAGCCTGTTTCTTTTCTGCGGCCGCAGGCGTGACCGTATTAAGGCTCTGCTTTGGGAGGAGGATGGTTTTGTTCTTTTGTACAAACGGCTGGATAACGGTTCTTTTAAATGGCCTCGTACCGAAACAGAAGCGAGACAGCTTTCACCTAAAGAATTGCGATGGCTGCTTGATGGTCTGGAGCTTGAACAGCCAAAGGCGATAAAGAGCGGTAATCCCGGTGTACTGTATTAATATTTTCTTCAAGATAAGTTTACAGTTTATCTACTGACATTTCCTGCGTTCTATGGTATAATATTAAGTATGGAAAAGAAAGATTTTTTTGAAGATGGATACGTTAAGATAAAAGCAGCTGAATATGAGAAACTTAAGTCAGAGGTCGAATATCTTCAGCAGCAGGTAGATATATTCCGTAAGCTTGCCTTTGGGCAGAAGAGCGAGAAAACTAAATATACTGTTAATGCAGTTGGACAACTGAGTCTTTTTGATGAGGCAGAGCAGGTGAATAAAATGGCTGAAAGACATTTTATAGGCGTGTTTTCGTAGAAAACAAACGCCGTAGTCAGGAGGAAAGCCGCAAAGAACGCAAAGAAGAAGAGGCAGTAGTTGTTCAAACACATACACGCAAGAAGAAGCGCACACATGAGGAGCTTGCCAAAAATCTTCCTGTGGAAGAAG
>JBJEIV010000416.1:0-6211 GCA_051877395.1 Candidatus Ornithomonoglobus sp. | reverse complement strand
ATATGTACTTCTGAGCGCCGTACTTATGGATTTATCCTTTTCGTACGCTGCAACGTTTCCTTCGTAGACGGGGGAGACAACAGTGCTCCAGCTGCCGTCAGCAGCTTGTGTTAAGTATACATAATTATATACTATGCTTGAAAATTCACCGAATCGCTCCGGGCCTGTGAATACGGCAAACTGATAAGAGCCGTCCGGGATCCTTATAATTTTTCTGTACTGACCGTCGGCATCCACAGAATCAATATATTGATTAAGCATTTCTCCGCTGCTGTCAAGGAAACGGTAAACCAGATATTTTTCATTGACGTTGTGCGTAACACCGTAAACATCAAGCTCATCACCGGACACTGAAACGGAAATATTCTGCCCGTTATAGAAGTTCAGCATAGAGTCGCTTGAATAGTATACGTTTGTGGCTATATCATCGGGATCAATAGGCAGCTCTGTGTGACGGATGCTTGCCCAGAGCTCGGCAGGTGTCGGAATATTAGCAAGCTGTTCATTTACATCATCCGAAAGATCGCTTATAAATTCCGAAACGTACGGATAATGCTTATCAAGATAGGGAATATATGTACCTATTTCCTGAAAAAAACGTGTTTTTGCATTTATAACCAGGACTGCGATCAGCAGTAGTATAATTATCTCAAAGAATCTTCTGACATGCTTCATTAATATCGCTCCTTATATAAAAGGGTAAAAAAAATGCCACGACCTAAGTTTTCTTAAGCCACAGCATCTTTATTGGAGGCGGCACCCGGATTTGAACCGGGGGATAAGGGTTTTGCAGACCCGTGCCTTACCACTTGGCTATGCCGCCGTTCTGAAAACAAAAGACGCGGAAATATTGAATTACGCGTCTTTTGTAATTGGAGCGGAAGACGAGATTCGAACTCGCGACGTTCACCTTGGCAAGGTGACGCTCTACCACTGAGCCACTCCCGCATTTGGTGCTTCCGGGTGGAATCGAACCGCCGACACAGGGATTTTCAGTCCCTTGCTCTACCGACTGAGCTACAGAAGCAAATGGCGATCCGGATGGGGGTCGAACCCACGACCTCCAGCGTGACAGGCTGGCGTTCTAACCAACTGAACTACCGGACCGTATTAAGTTGAGATGGTGGGAGTTACAGGGCTCGAACCTGTGACCCTCTGCTTGTAAGGCAGATGCTCTCCCAGCTGAGCTAAACTCCCGAGTTATTGGCTTACGCCGCTATCTCAACGACGAAAACTATTATAGCAGACCGGGACTGATTTGTCAACACTTTTTTCTGAATTTTTTTGAGAATGTTTAAAATGTACATACTACAACATAGAAAAATCATCCGTATATGTGCAGAATTACTAGTTCTCCATATAGCTCAGCATTTTGTCAACTGTATTTGCGCTGAGACTGTGTTCAATCTTCGAAGCTTCTTCTTCTGCAATATCCTTTTCGAGCTTCAGCACCTCAATCAAAAACCTTGTGATCGACTTGCGTTTAAGATAGCATTCTTCGCCTTTTGAGATACCGTGTGAAGTGAGAATGATATCTCCGTACGGCTCATGCTCAACAAGTCCCGCGCGCTTAAGCGAATTTACAGCGCGGTTTACGCTTGGCTTCGACAAACCGAGATGTATTGCAATATCCGTAATCCGAACTGCCGGTCTGTCCAGTGACAGCATATAGATTGCTTCAAGATAGTCCTCCATTGCTTCTGAAATAACACCGCTGTTAATCTCTTTAACCATAACATCCTCCTGATTTTTACTTACTTGTATAAAATTACAAAATAAAAGGGTTTAAAGCAAAAGCTTTAAACCCTCGTTGGTTTCTGAAAAATATTTAATTTATGATAATATTATACATGTAACCGACTTTTTTTTCAAGAGTAATTTTTATTAATCTATCAGCTTTAGCTAGTTTGCACAAAACTTTTAGAGATATGTGACCGTTTATAAGCGATTTTTTTGTTCAATGCCTTTTGAAGCTCGACTATAACAAGCGGCATAAGCGAAAGAACGCCGCAGATCATAAGGCTTGCGCTGCTTAAGGGGCATACGTTAAACAGTGACGCCGCCTGAGGAACCGTGATAATTGCAAGCTGCGCCGAGGTGCCGAGAATAAGCGAAAGAACAAGATATTTGTTTTTAAGCAGACCGTCCTTTATTACTGAGCCTTCCGAGCGCATATTAAAGGCGTGAACGAGCTGTGAAACACTCAGCACGAAAAATGCCATAGTCCGCGCTGTCGTGGTGTCGGCGGTAAGGAATAAGCCTGCCTCATACGCGACAAGCGCAAGCGCGCCTATCATAAGTCCTTCAAGGGCGATTGATGCCCACAGCCCGCCGGAGAAAATACCCTTCTTCGGATCAAGCGGTTTTCTTTTCATTATATCCACCGCTGCCGGGTCAAGTCCGAGAGCAATCGCGGGGAAGGAGTCGGTAACAAGGTTTACCCAGAGCAGCTCGATCGCGGTAAGCGGCGAGGCGCAGCCGAATACGATCCCCGAAAGAACGGTCAGGATCTCTCCTATGTTTGAGGAAAGGAGGAATTTAACAGCTTTTTTGATGTTGTCATATATTGCCCTGCCTTCCTTTACCGCGTATACTATGGTAGCAAAGTTGTCATCTGTAAGAATCATATCCGAGGCTGATTTTGCAACATCGGTTCCGCTTATGCCCATGCTGCACCCTATATCCGCTCCCGAGAGAGCCGGCGCATCGTTTACTCCGTCACCTGTCATTGCCACAACCTCGCCGTTATGCTGCAAGGCTTTAACAATACGGGATTTGTGAGCGGGTGTAACACGGGCATATACGTTGCATTCCTTTACCGCCGTCTGCAGCTCTTCATCGGTCATGCCGTCAAGCTGCGCGCCCGTCAGCGGGTGATCCCCGGGACGGGCGATCCCGGTCATTTTTGCTATTGCAAGGGCGGTATGCGCATGATCGCCTGTTATCATAACAGTTCGTATTCCCGCGTCATGACAGGTTTTTACCGCCTCCTCAGCCTCCGATCTTGGCGGGTCTGAAATACCTATAAGCCCTGTAAATGTGAGACCCCCCTCGTCGATTGCGCGGGAATGCTTTTCGATCTTATATGCGCAGGCTATAACACGAAGCGCGTTGTCTGTCATTTCGCTGTTATCACGGAGAATTTTGTTTTTCTGCTGGGTTGTGAGGGGAACGGAGGAGACTCCGTTATGGTAATGCGTACACAGCGGAAGAATATATTCAAGCGCGCCCTTTACGATAATTCTGTCGCCGCACTGCACGCTCATGCGCTTGCGCGAGGAGTCAAAGGGTATATAGCCGCGGCGGGGGTACATTTTGCGATAAGCCTCGCAGCTTATGCCGTGACGCTCTGCCGCCTCAAGTATCGCGCGGTCTGTCGGGTTTATGTAATCGCCGGTTTCGGAGCAGAGTGTACAAAGTTCAAGCAAAAGCCTGTCATCCCGTGTTCTCATATCGGATACCTTCATTCTGTTCTGCGTGAGTGTCCCGGTTTTGTCCGTGCAGATAACCGTGGCGCAGCCTAGGGTTTCCACAGACGGCAGATGACGGACTATCGCGTTATGCTTAGACATTCTCATAAGCCCGAGCGCGAGCATGATCGTGACAATTGCCGGAAGTCCCTCAGGTATTGCCGCAACAGCCAGTGAAACGGAGGTCATAAACATTTCAAACGGCGGGATATGCTTTATTGTCCCTATCACAAATATGATACCGCATATTATAAGCGCCGCGGCGCCAAGAGCCTTTCCGGTATCGGCAAGCCTTTTTTGCAGTGGTGTCTGCTGAGGGGCGGTATCAAGCAGCATTGAGGCGATCCTGCCGACCTCGGTGTCCATTCCGGTTCTTACGGCAATAGCCGTTGCGGTTCCGGCGGTTATGTGGGTGGAGGAAAACAGCATGTTTTTAATGTCACCCAGCGCGGTGAGAGAATCGTGTGTTATATTGGCATCCTTGGAGGAGGAATGGGATTCGCCTGTGAGCGAGGATTCGTCAACCGCCAGATTGTCACATTCTATCAGGCGGCAGTCGGCGCACACCATATCTCCTGTTCTCAGCCGTATTATGTCACCCGGAACAACCTCCTCGGAGCTTATACGGTATTCCCGGCCGCCTCGGATAACAAGTGTATGGGGGGATGAAAGCTTTTTCAGCGCTTCGAGTGAATGCTCGGCACGGATTTCCTGAATTGTGCCGAGCAGGGCATTAAGAGTGACGATTGCGAGAATGATAACGGATTCCGTAAGATCAGCGTCCCCGGCGAGCAGCGATGTAAGGAAGGAAACCGCCGCCGCGCCCAGAAGTATTATGATCATGAAGTCATTGAACTGACTTAAAAACCGCATAATAAAGGATTGCTTTTTCCTGTCCTGCAATGCGTTTCGTCCGTGAGAAACAAGTCTGCGGCTTGCCTCTGCTTCATTGAGTCCGTTTTTAATATCTGTTTTAAGCTGTCCGGCAGTCATTGCCGCAGTCATTTCAAAGTATTCCATAGTGCTCCCCCTTGTGTAATTGTACATGTATTGCTAAATAAATATGTACAAATTGACGAAATTATTCGGATTGATATAAAAATGTTTTGTGTCCCGCGAGATTTTGTGATATTATATAATATATATTTTTTATTGAAAGGGGACATATCATATGGCGCGAAGGGCAAGAGAGATAAGCAGCATGGGGAAATATGCCGTTATACTGAGAGGTATCAATGAAGTTTTTGCTGAGGATGATATGATGACGGCGTTTGCTGAGGCAGCCGACAAATATCTTGGTGAAGGACTGCTTGCAATAAGATTTTATAATGACAGGGTTGAGATGCTTGTGAGAGAAAGCGAAAAGGGAATATCAATGGATATGAAGCCGCTTGTGACCTCGTTTGCAAGAACGTATAATAGACTGAAGGAGAATACGGGAAAGGTGTTTGCGGACAGATTTAAAAGCATTCCCGTAGAAAGTGGAGAGCTTGAACGTGAATGTATTGAGTATCTTAACGGCGGCGAGCCAGCCGCTCCGTTTAAGAGAGGCTCAGGAACCGCGGCAGCCGCGGCAGTGAAGCCTGCGGAAAAGAAAAAATCCATACCGATAAAAACGGAGAAGCCTTTAAAGGAGACTGTTCCGCCGATAAAAGAGGAATCGAAGCAGGAGACAGCGCCCAAGCCGAAGAAAAAGAAGAGTCTTCCGTCATGGTTATTGTAATGTAATAATTTGTCGAACGATTTTTGTTCTTAAACCGAATATTAACGCATAGAATTATCCTATATATACTAAAGAAATATATGGAGGTAATACTATGCGTTTTTATGTTATTAAATTAAAGAATATAATTTTTGGAGTTATCGCGGCGGTACTGCTTGCGGTTGTATGTATAAAATCCGGTCCCGCGCTTTCCACGTTCCTTGTGAACGGGCGGGAGCTGCCGATATACAGCGTGGAACGTGAGGACAACAGGATCGCCCTAACCTTTGATTGCGCGTGGAATGACGATGACATAGACGATATAATAAGTGTTTTAAATCAATATAACTGCAAGGCAACCTTTTTTGTAACGGGAAAGTGGGCGGAGGATTACAGCTCGTCGCTCAATAAGCTTTACCGTGAAGGGTTTGAAATCGGCATACATTCATATAATCATGATGATTACACAACCTTAAGCAGTGACGAGATCATCAAGGATATGGAAAAATGCGACGCGGCTGTTATGCGCGCGACGGGATTTAAGCCTAATCTTGCCCGGGTGCCGTCGGGGGCGTATGACGATAACGCTGTTCGAACAATCGAAAATGACGGAAGAATATGTGTGCAGTGGTCCGTTGACGGCATTGATTATCCCGAGGGAGTTACAGCGGAGCAGATATATAACAGGATAGTTCCAGAGGTTAAGGCGGGGGATATTATACTTTTGCACAACGGAACGGAGCATACTGCGGAGGTACTGCCACAGATACTGGAGCAGCTTGAAAAGCAGTATGAGCTGGTAAATATTTCAGACCTTATATATAAGAAGGATTACACATTAGACCATACCGGCAAACAGCATCCGGGAAAGCTTCTATAGCAAATTAAACAAAACAATATATAAAAATTTGAATATTTTCAACGACCTTTTCTCTTGAAAATATAAAAGCAGAATGGTATTATTATTCTATTCTTTTTGATTTTTATATGCTTTTGACTAAGTTTTCTATAGTCAATGCAATGAAGAAAACTTAGTCAA